>JADJYF010000016.1 GCA_016719885.1 Pseudomonadota bacterium
TCAATCGGCCGTCAGTGGCGGCGCGCCCGTGCGTACTATTCACTGCCAAGCCACCCAGACGACCGACACCGACGGCTGTCATTGGATCCAAACGCGAGTCGCATGACAGGCCGGCACGGCCTGGCGTGGGGCTTGCTCGCTCCGAAGCGCCCTCGTCACTGCGCGAAGCGGGTAGTGACGAGGGCGGCCGCGCCAGCAATGACGCCGCTTGCAGCGTGATTTTCGCCATGCCAGCGACGTGACGCGTTGCTAGAGTTCCGCCCACGTCGAGATTCAACCGTGGCTACTGCGGATCAGTAGCAAGAGGCGCGTACGACCTCGCCTGCAAAGGCAAACCGTGCGACGGGCAGGCACACACCTGCACGATGATGCGTCGCAGACCGTGCAATGACACAGCGACCAAAAGTCGTCGGTCTCGTTCTAACACTTCAAATGCGCGCGATCTGCGCTCTTCGGCCCACGCTCACACCGTGGCGCTGTCTTCAAACTAATTGCCGAGTGACACCACGCATGCGCGTGGCGGCAATTGCAATCTGTTCAACAACGCCAGGCCTCGTGCCTGCAATTCAACGTAAAGGAGGTGAAAAGCCGCGAAGTCACGCCCGTATGGGCGCAGTTGGTCCCCGTCGGCCCATTCCCCAGCAGGGGACAACCGACGCTGCCTGTCACCAGGCATATCAGGTGAACGGGAGTCGTGCCCCGAGACCCTAGCCGCGTAAGCGGATCCAGCAGGGAGTAACCCTGAGGTTGGTCAGAAGCACTTACCGAAAAGGAATCGCACTTGAAGACCCTGAACTACCAACTGAAGCAACTTTGTCGGCGCAATCGCGAAGGCAGCTACAACACACAGCGCGACCGGGAGCACAACCTGACGCTGATAGCCGATCAGCTCCAAGAAATGCGTTTCCGATTCATGAGCGCGCATTCGCTGAAGGCGAAGCACGTCCAAGGTTTGGTGCGTCGCTGGCTCAGTGAGGAATTGAACGCAGGCACGATTAAGAATCGCATGGCGGCGCTGCGGTGGTGGGCGGCAAAAGTCGGCCTGCCTGACGCGGTGGCCAAGTCCAATGACCATTACGGGATCCCCGTGCGGCGCTTCGTGACCGATGGCACGAAGGTTCGCCACGTAGACGGCTCTCAGCTTGCACGCGTGCAGGACGAGTATGTGCGGATGAGTCTCGAGCTTCAGCAGGCATTTGGATTGAGGCGCGAGGAAGCTATCAAATTTCGGCCGAGCTATGCCGATCGCGGTGATCGAATTGTGCTCAAAGAATCGTGGACGAAAGGCGGCAAGGCCCGCGAGGTGCCGATCCTGACGGCCGCCCAACGGGAGGTCCTCAATCGCGCCCACCGACTTGCTGGCAAAGGCTCGCTCATCCCGGCCGAGAAACGCTACGTCGAACAGCGGCGAGTCTATGAGCGCCATACGGTGGACGCTGGCCTGTCGAAAATGCACGGCTTGCGGCACGCCTATGCGCAGGCGCGCTATCTCGCGCTGACCGGTTGGCTCTCGCCGGCGGCGGGTGGACCCAAGTCTCGCGCGCTGAGCACGGCGCAGCGCGAAGCCGATCGTAACGCGCGCCTGACTATCAGTCGCGAGCTTGGTCATGAGAGAGAGCAGGTGCTGACGGTCTACATCGGGCGATAAATCGTGCCTTGGGCACTGAAAAGGCGCGGCCGGCAGGATTGGTTTCCGGTTTGCGGATGTGACCTGGATGGAGACGATGCCGGCGACCAGCCATTCCAGGGTCCTCGGTATGACGCATCGCAATGACCTGATCTCTTGTGCGCGGCTCCTGACGCCGGCGATCATCGGCCTCACGTTTGCTATGAGCAATGCCGAGGCACTTGAGACCCTCGGCCGTTACACGACGGTCAATCCGCATGCACAAACTGTCGTGCGCGATCTCCTCGCGGCACCGGTCTCGGTTGAGTTCCCGCAGAGCATTACCGTAGGGGACGCCGTCGCGCGTGTCTTGCAGGACACGGGGTATTCACTGTCACCAGCCACAGCCGCCGCTGACGAGCGGTCAGCACTGCTGTTGCTTCCGTTGCCGCCAGCCCATCGCACACTGGATGTGCCGTCAGTTCGGTTGGCACTTCAAATGTTGGTGGGGCCAGCCTTCGCTGTCATTGAGGATCCGGTCCATCGTCTGGTCTCATTCGAGCGCTGTCGTGCCGCAGATCCGGCGACCGCCGGCATGGTGGTGCAGCCGTAATGGCCATCGCACTCATCATCTTCTGCCTGCTCGGACTGTTCGCCGGAACCCATTCGCCCGATGCGGCTAGAGCGGTCAGGGTACCGTCGCGAGCCGCAGCTCCTATCGAGGCCGTGCGCGAACCCGACCACGTCGAATTGGGCGCCGATTGCGCTTTGGCAACGCCCCACTATCGTGACTTGAGTGTTCCGGACAGCGGCCATGCCTCGACCGATGCTTTGGTGCTTTGCCGATGAACACGCGGTGCCAGTGGTTAGTGGTCATCGCATTTCCACTTGCCTTCATGAGCCCCAACGAAGCGGCCACTCTCAGCCCTACACAGGGTGCGGAAACGTCGACGGTGACGTCCGAAACAGTCTCGATTGCGGTATCGCCCGTCGCTCGCGCGCGAGCAGATCTGTGGAGCTTGTCAGCCGTCGAATGGCAGCGCTACGAGTCCTTGATGTCAGGTGTGCGGGGCAGTATCAGTCCGGCGAGCATTTCTCCGATTGAAGTCCTTGGCATCCATGCACGCGACAATGCAGAGCGCCAGAAATACGCCGAACGCTGGGCTCGGGTAATGCATGAGGACGTCGAGCGGATCCTGGCGTTTCAGCATGCGTACGACGATGCCAGCCAGCGGCTCTATCCCAATGAGCCACTCATTGCCGACCGTTCAGCGACAGCGACCTCCGAACCCGTTCCAGCGCTGTCGGCGCAAGACCGACTGCTGCTCTTCACGGCGCCGACGTGTGCCGACTGTGACAACGCTCTTTCCTATGTACTGAAACGCCTGGCGCAGGTCGCGGGGATTGATATCTACCTGAGCGGCATCAAGACAAACGATACCGCTGCTGTTCGCGGCTGGGCGGCGAAGCATGAGATCCCACTCGACCAGGTCAAGGCGGGAAACATCACACTCAATTTCGAGGACGGGACCCTGGTCAAGCTGGGTTATGGCGCAGCCACGGTGCCGGTGATCATGCGGCGACGTGGCGATGAGGTGAGCGCCCTGCCTTCAGATGCCCCGCGATGAAGAAGGCGATGATTGCCGCCGCATTGACGCTGCTGTCCCGGCCGTCAGGCGCTGTGTCTGCCGAACTGGGGGTGCCCAGCGGATATCAGCAGGTAGCCGCCGAGTACGCTATCCCGCCGCAGATCTTCTACGCCGTGGCATTGACCGAGAGTGGGCGCCGGGTCGAGGGATCTGCGGCGCTGCATCCCTGGCCATGGACGCTCAATATTCGGGGTGAGGCGCATTTCTTCCGCGAACGGCGTGCCGCCGAGCGTGCACTTCATCATGCATTGGAAGGCGGAGAAGACTTAATCGACGTCGGACTCATGCAGGTCAACTGGCGATTTCACCAGGCGCGCCTCGGCAGTCCGAGCGGCGCACTCGACCCCTATCGCAATCTTCGTATTGCGGCGCGCATTCTCCGCGAGTGTCATCGCGAGCGCTCGGACTGGTGGGCGGCTGTGGGTTGCTACCACGCGCCGGCCGATCCGGCACGCGCGGCAAAGTACCGATCCCTGGTGCGTCAGCACTGGCGCCGGCTACGGCGGACGGGTTGAGAGCCCATGAATTCGGGACGGCGGCGGATGGCATTCGGGCTGATGCTGATCATAGTAGGACGTGCATCTGCGGAGGGTCTTACGGTTATCTACGACAATGGTGATACGCAGCCCATTGCCCCCTACCTTGAGATCTTGAAAGACCCGACTGAGGGCGACGACACCGAAGCGCCCCAGTTCCCTCGCTCGGCGCAGCAGATCTGAGCCAACTGTTACCGATCCACTCGCCGGATCTGACACCCGGTCCCGTAACACGCACCGCTATCAGCCGACCGTATTCGGCGCCGCTCTTTCTGATCGGGTGCGACCCACTCTCGGCACGCTGGTTGGCTGCGAACCGCTCGCGGCTCGCCCATCTCGGTGCCGTCGGCATGGTCGTCGAGGTGCCGGACGAGGCTGCGCTCCAACGCATCACCGAACTGGCCGGTGGGTTGTCGTTGTTGCCGGCGTCAGCCACCGACCTGGCCGCGAGTCTCGGCATCACGCACTACCCGGTGTTGATCACGCAAGACGGCTTTGAGCAATGAGCCGCTATCCTCTCGAAGCACTGCTGCGTCCGCCGGTCGAGTTGTGGTCGGCGCTGGCGGCGAGCGCCGTCGGCACTATCGCGCTGCTGGCGCCGTGGTCCTTGATGATGCCGCCGGGACTGGCCCACGGCACGGCGGCAGCGCTATTTGCGCTCGCCGTGTTGGAGAGGCCGTCAGGGCTGGCGGATTCTCCGATACCAACGCCATTTGCGCCAGTTACCCGAATACCATATTCGTGCCGCGCAGATCCCGGTCAGCCATAGCAAGCTGTTTCTCGGACGTGGATTTCGTTGGACGCAACGCCACACGCAGCGCCTGCGCGACACGTTGCGTCCTGAGGCGGCCCGCTATCTTGAACCGAACCGCCTCTACCGCTGGGCGCGACAGGCCGAAATTGCCTGGGAGTCGAAGCCATTCCTGGATGGCCTGGCGCGAGGACTGCGTTCACGCGTCTGGTGGAATCCGCTGCGTCCGCTGCCGGCGGTGGGCGGCCTTCCGGCGCTCCATGGCGTGGAGCCCGATGAGCAGAACGTCTGGATGAATCTCAGCGACCGCGTCGGACACACGCTGGTCCTCGGCACTACCCGCGTCGGCAAGACCCGACTCGCTGAAGTCTTGATCACCCAGGATATCCATCGTGGTGACTGCGTGATCGTGTTCGATCCGAAAGGCGACGCCGATCTACTCCGGCGAATATTCGCGGAAGCAGCCCGCGCCGGCCGCGCCGACGCGTTTTTGCTCTTTCATCTCGGCTATCCGCAAGTCTCAGCACGTTACAACGCTATCGGGCATTTCTCGCGGATTACGGAGGTGGCCACGCGGATCGCCAACCAACTGCCGAGTGAAGGCAACTCGGCCGCCTTCAAAGAATTCGCATGGCGCTTCGTCAACATCATCGCGCGTGCGTTGGTCGCGCTGGGTCGCCGACCTGATTACACCCAGGTACGGCGCTACATCAACGATATCGAACCCCTCTTCGTAGAATATGCGCAGGCACACTTAGCCGCGAAGGGTCCGCCTGGATGGCAGGCGGCTTTGAGCACCACGGGTGAGCAGACTAAGGATAAAAATCTGCCGTCCGCCATGCGTGGCCGCAATCCGAAGGCCGTGGCGATTGCCCGCTACATCCAAGACCTCGACCTCTACGACCCCGTTCTCGACGGTCTGGCCTCCGCATTCAAGTACGACAAAACGTACTTCGACAAGATTGTGAGCTCGGTCGGCCCCTTGATGGAAAAGCTGACCACCGGGCCCATCGCTGAACTCATCTCGCCCAATCTCGAAAATTCCGAAGACACCCGCCCTGTACTCGAATGGATGGACGTGATCAGGCGACGGGCGATCGTCTACGTCGGACTTGATGCGCTGACCGATACGACGGTCGCGAGTGCGGTCGGTAATTCGATGTTCGCCGATCTGGTGTCGGTGGCCGGGCACCTCTACAAGCATGGTGTCAGCGATCGCTCAGAGCAGGGCGCCATCATCCCTGGACCTAAGCCGCCCGCCATCTCGCTCCATGCCGACGAGTTCAATGAACTTATCGGTGACGAGTTCGTGCCGCTCCTGAACAAGGCCGGCGGCGCGGGCTTTCAGGTGACGGCTTACACGCAGACCTGGTCGGACGTGGAGGCTAGGATTGGTAATCGCGCCAAGGCCGGCCAGGTCGCCGGTAACTTCAACAGCCTCATCATGCTGCGGGTCAAAGAACTCGCGACCGCCGAGATGCTCATCGACCAGCTGCCGATGGTCGATGTTCTGACGTTGACCAGCGTGTCCAGTGTCGATGATTCCTCCGAGCCTGCTTCGGGGGTCGACTTTCGGTCAAAAAATGAAGACCGTCTCAGCACGACCGAAGTCCCGCTCCTGACTGCCGCTGATCTCGTCTCGCTGCCCAAGGGCCAGGCTTTCGCGTTACTGGAAGGGGGCCGTTTATGGAAGATCCGAATACCGCTGCCGGCCACTGCGGATGACAAATCGTTGCCCAGAGACGTCGAAGCCATTGCGCGCGCCATGGCCGCGCGGTACCGCCGACCAGCGGACGGCTTGAACCTCACTGAATCATCGGCAGGTGCGCATGGCTGAGGGGCGTCGGACACCGCCGCGGCCAGACGAGGAGCGCGGCATCACCGTCGGCCTCATCGCCCTCATCGCGAAAATCATCCAATGGCTACTGTTGAGTTTATTCCTCGCCATCTTGGTGGAGTGGGTCGGCATGACTTGGTGGTGGGAGCAGGCAGGGGTGACACACAGCCGCGAGATGTTTGAAGCAGAGCAGCGCTTTCTCGGTACCGAGTTTCATCGGACCCTGGTCAGCAGCGAGCCTGTGCGTTTGGGTGCCGCGATCGGGCATCGCCTGTCCTACGTCATCTTCGATCTGACGCGTCTCAACCAGCTCATCAACTGGGCGACTCAAACACCCTCCCGGGATGAACCACATCTTCGCGCGCTGATCCATGCCATGGTCAATAAGCTTGCACGCTACCTCATCGCCGCCAAGCAGGTCGTGCAAGTCTTCGGCTGTCGGTTAGCTGTACTGGTGCTCGCCATGCCCGTGCTCGGGCTCAGTTGCGTCGTGGCGCTGATAGAGGGGCTGGTGCGCCGGGATCTGCGTCGATGGGGAGGCGGGCGCGAAAGCGGATTCATCTATCACTGGGCCAAACGAGTGGCATTGCCGCTCGCTGTCGGGGTGTGGCTTATCTATCTAATGCTGCCGGTAAGCATTCATCCATCCTACGTGATCCTCCCATTTGCAGCCTTGCTGGGTGTCGCGACCACGGCGGCCGCTGGCACCTTCAAGAAATATCTCTAATGAAACATTGACTGGTTGAAAAACAGCCCAGATTGGGTAGCGGGGCAGGCCACGAGCTACCGGAGGAAGGGGGCATTCTGATGATAATCTTCACTGCTTCGTGCTGGTTTTGTGCGGTGTACACAGGGCCAATCCACGAAGTGGGAACCCATGGATGCAGCACGCCCAGTGGACTATGAATTTCAACAAAATGGAGAACCCGCTGATGGAAACAGCAAAAGAAACAGAGGTCGATTTGAGCCCTCTGCATCGAGCGCTGGATGACGCGACAGAGCTTCTTGCAGCGTTCTTGAGCTGCGCGCGAGGCAACGAAGTCCCGCCGGCTATTCTTATCGATGCGGCCGACGAGGCTATCGGCCAGGTGGCGCAGTGGCGATTAATCATTTCCCGTACGAAAGCTCTCCTAAATGAGAGACACGGTGCCATGCCCAAATCGATGCTCCATTAATGCGAGTGCGTGGCCGAGGCATCACTCGATGAAACCATCGGCTTCCCCAGAAGCCGCAGTCTCGCAATGAAGATCGCAGTGCGCATCGTTGCGGTTGTGGTGTTTGTCTTGATTAGCGGGACTGTTGTGGCCGATGACCTTCCTGACTTAGGCAAAACACCTGGAAAGTCCCGTCCCGGTCTGACTAAGAAGACTATCTGCGCCACCCTTTGGGGGAAGGACGAGCGTCATGTCACCGCAGCGATGAAGAAGGAAGCATTTTCTCGCTACGGTTATACGGGCTACAGCGATCCGCGCTGCGTTGCCGATAGTCACGGCAAGACCTGCGAAATTGACCACCTCGTCAGTCGTGAATTAGGCGGGGCCGACGTCGTCGACAATCTGTGGCCGCAATCTTACGGTTCGCCCTGGAACGCGCACATGAAGGACAAGCTCGAGAACCGCCTGCGTCCATCCGAGAACGATTATGGTCATATACTGTATGGATGAACAGTATATCGAAAATTGGTTCCCGTCCAGGTTTCAGATGCCCCCTGTGCGCGTCCACCGTCTACGAGCGCGTGGTTGTCCGTCTGCCATCGGGTAACTCCCGACAAACCGATTTATTCCAGTGCGCTGGCTGCAGCGTAATTTTTCGGGATAAAGACCGGTTTACGCAGCGAGCGAAATACGAACCGGGAAAAGATCGCTCACCGGCAATTCCGATGAATCCGTCGCCGGTCGACGATCAGGGAAAACGCTGATTGGGCGGTCAACGGCCGCTGCGTCCGCGCTGAGTAGACCTGCTCAATTGCCAACGCTAGAATAATTGTAGGTGCCCACCTTACTTGCACACGAGTAGAAAAAGGCAGGACGACCCACAAGCATCGAACATCTTTCTTTTAGGCCTCGTCGTCGGGGACTTAAACGTGTGCGCCTGACTCGACATTGACGCGGCCCTAAGGAGAGATCCGTCATGAAGATTCGAGAACTCGCGTACTCGGCACAGCAGCATCTGGAAACGCGCTGCGGCACCCCTTTCAAACGCTCCCATGTCTACGAGATCCTGGCTGCGTCCTTTGGTTACAAATCCTATGCCGCGCTGACGACCTCGGCCGTGTTCGCGGGCTCGACGTCACACGACAATCCCAGTGCGCGGCACGGTGCTGCCGTCAAGACACGCTGTGTCGAGTTGGGATACCTGCCTGAAACATCCGACCACGTTCCGTCCGAGCTGTCGGCGTTCGTTGCCCAACATGGGGTCGGTGTCGTCACGCTCAGTGACTTGATTCTTCATCTGCGCCGCGAATTGTCACTTCGTAGCGATACATTCGAGTTAGACCCCGGTGAAGAACCAGATTTCGAAGGTAATTACGACGGGGAGAACGAGGAAGGAGATATCGATCCGGATACCGGCTTTGCAGAAGCTGGGTTAGTGATATCACCGCTCTTGATTGACGGGCTGAAAACGGCGGCGCAGAAGGACAGCGCGACCGCACACTATGCACTGGCGCTCATATTTGCTGCGGGCGATGACGAATACAGTGGGGGGAAGGGTAGTTCGTACTGGTATACGCAGGGAAAAGAGGGGCGTGTGCTCAGTGGTGTCGAACAGGAATGGGCGGACGCTTATGCGAAGAAGGTGGCGGACGCGGGCGCCTATGATTATCACCTGCGCGAGGCCGCGCGGCTTGGTAACCGTCAGGCGCTCCTTGACCGTGCAGATCGCTTTTCTGATCCATCGTTCTT
This sequence comes from Pseudomonadota bacterium, assembly GCA_016719885.1. Taxonomy (NCBI): domain Bacteria; kingdom Pseudomonadati; phylum Pseudomonadota; species Pseudomonadota bacterium. The sequence goes on from JADJYF010000016.1 coordinate 9,283, forward strand.
CGAAACCAGAGATGCCGCGTGCACTGCAGATCCGGTCCGAGTCGCTGAGATCGCTGAACGACTGGGACGAAAGGCGGACGCACATTACTGGTTGACGATTGCAGGCGAGGCGGGCGATACGGGTGCAATGCGTCAACTTATCGAAAGTTATGACGAAGACGATCTCGAACGCTGCTGGACATGGGTGTATCTCGCGCAGTTGGTCGGTACCGATCTGACGCAATCGCATTACTCCCTCATCCATGAAGATGGGACTGATTACGACGACGATGTGGGTGGCCCGGCATTCCCCGTCGGCGAGGATGGCGTACAGCTGGCCGTGCTCGATTCGGCGCGCGACGCTGTTGTCCGGCAGGCTGCCGAGCAGATCTTCAACCGGATGAAAGCCCGAAAATAGGGGCAGAGAAAGTCGTGACCCACGATCATTCCGACGTTTGGAAGGGCTGAGTGTTTCGGTCCCGGCCTGAACAGGGATGGATGCAGACCAAGTGCCAGTACCTATGAGGAACCTCGTAGGCGCTGGCCGCGATTGAGTCCTTATGACGTGCTTGCGGGATCTGTTCATTCTCGTCGGCGCCTGATTCATACGGCCTGGACCATTGGCCAGGCGATATCGCAGGGACAGGTCAAGATGGCCGATCCCGTTCATCGAAGATGATGTCTTAAGAAAGCGCCCACCTTGGTTCGGCGATTTTCTATCGCTCCGGATCTGGGGATGGCGGAGCATTCCCGCCATGCAGATCTCGAAGAGCCATCCGATGCGTGCAAGCTGCCAGGTCGCGGGTCTACTCGGGGCCGTGTTCCTTTCCACGACGGTATTGGCGAACGCCGACGCCGAGCGCCAATCTCTCGCCCGCCTCGTTCACGAGCTAGACGCCCTTGAGCCCTTACTTCGTTCCGCCGAGTCGCAGGCTGATGCCGACGCGCGAGTGCGATTCCAGTACGACTGGTTGCGCCAGGATCTCGCCCGCGTTCGCCTCGGCATTGAAGAGCACCTGAACGCCCCGCAGGCAGAGCCGCGCCGGTTTCCGCCACTGCGCGGAGACTATCGGCGTTGAGTGTTCCCGATGACGGCAGCGCAGAACGCGGCATTCACGGCAGGGGCAGGGGTCACGCCAGGCACGCTGCTCGTCGCTATCGCTGGTATCACCCTGACATTGAGTCTGGTCTGGGCCATGTGGCTGACCTATGGCGCATTCGGTGCGTGGCAGAGCGGGCGAGCCAGCCTGTTCGATCTGATCTGGCAGGTAATACGTGCCTGCATCGTCCTGCTCGTTCTCGGTTTCTATCTTCGGTGACGCACCACGCACTCGCCGCACTCGGCCATCCCCATCCAATCTGGAGTTCAAAAATGAAACGTGCCATTCGATCGATAACTTCTGCGCTGAGCATGCTCGGCCTGCTCGGCGCGCAGTTCGCGCAAGCTGCGCTGCCCACACCGGTAGCTCCGAGCACGGGGCCGCGCGCTGGCGACTGGATTGCGCTGATCCGGGGCTACATCAAAGACGGTGGTCTGGTGCTCGGACTCGCGATTGCCGTGATGGGCTTCCTATGGATTGCGTACCTCGCGTTCGCCAAGTTCAACGAAGCGCGGCAAGGCAAAGCGGAGTGGGCCGAAGTCGGGGTACTCGGCATCGTCGGCGCCATCGTCTTGATCTTCGCGAGCTATCTGCTCACCGAAGCGTCGGGCGTCATCTAAGGTGGCCGTGCGTAGCGACATCCTGCCGGAGCGGCTCAACGCTGAGCCGGCCATCTTCAAGGGCTGCTCGTCGAGCGAGCTCGGCGTGATCGTGATGGTCGCCATCCTGGTGTGGTTGCCAGTCAGTCTTCTCATCGCTGGGGCGCTCGGCGCCATCACCATGGGTTTCGGACTGGCGGGGATCGGGATCGTCGGCACGGTCATCGCTGTCGCGACCCTCTTTCAACATCTGAAGCGCAACCGCCCGGATGGTTACTATCAGCAGCGCTTGGTGCTGTGGTTACACGCCACGGGACTGCGTCGCTCACGCCTGGTCGTACGTAGTGGCGTGTGGGACATCGGACGGCGGGTCGATGGGACGCTATAGGCTTGAGATTGACAACGTGCGCTCGCACGTCCGGTCGCTCTGGCTGGTGATCGGCCTGCAGGTGGCCATCATCGCGGGCCTCGGTTTTGGTTGGAGTCAGGCGCCACGGCGGATCACCGTTCACTTGCCGCCTGATCTACGTGCCGGTGCCGAGCTTGCCATCGACACGGTGCCGCGCCCCAATGTTTACGCCTTCGCCTACTACATCTTCCAGCAATTGAATCGCTGGCCGGAAGACGGGACGCAGGACTGCGGACGCGCCATTTTTCGGGTATCGGCCTATCTGACACCGCGCTACCGCGCGACCCTGATAGCCGAGATGGAGCAGAAGGCGCGTCAGGGCGAACTCAGCTATCGCGTACGGGGTGTGCAGGAGGCTCCTGACCGGCCCTATACCGAAGCGCGGGTCGAAGTGCTGGGACATGACGTGTGGATAGTGTGGCTGGATCTCGATCTCATCGAGTCCGTCAAAGGCATGACAGTCAAGTCGACGGCCATCCGGTATCCCTTGCGTGTCGTTCGCCAGGCCGTCGACCTCGAAGCCAACCCGTGGGGACTCGCGCTGGACGGTTATGGACAGAGCGGACCGCAGCGCCTGAGTGATGCCGATCTGAAACAACCGTTCCATGGCCGCCCCGATGCGAGCTGAAATAAGAGGGCGGCGCATGGATCCAATCATCGACCGGATAGCGCGCCTGTGGGTCATCGTGAGTCTCTGCACGACGGCGGTCGTCCATGCAGAGCCGCCCGTCGCCGAGCGCATCGAATGGAACAAGGTTCCCGTTGAGATTGTGCTCAAGACGGGCACCGAAACACAGGTGCAGTTTCCGGCGCCCGTGAAGGTCGGAGTGCCAGCCGGACTCAAAGCTGAACTCCGTACACAGTCGGTGGGTGATACTGTCTACTTCCAGGCTTCCGCTGCTTTCGAGACGACACGCATCGTTGTCCAGACACGGGATGGCGCCCATACCTACCTGCTCGATCTGGCTGCGTCGGCGACCGCTGATTTGAGGCCGTTACTTCGCATCGTTGACGCGGCGATGCAGGACAAGCCCGACGAGACGTCAGACGTCGATGCAGATCTGGCGTCGACGAGGCAGAGCGATCCCGTTGCCCTGACCCGATACGCGGCACAGCAACTCTACGCACCCAGCCGACTGCTGCACGACGTGCCCGCTATCGTGCGTGTGCCGGTGCGCACCGAGCGTGTTGATCTGTTACGAGGCGGCTCTGTCACTGCTGTGCCCTTGATTGCCTGGCGCAGTGGTGTCTTGCATGTCACAGCCGTCAAATTGACCAATACCGGTAGCGCGCCCATCGAACTCGATCCGCGGGCCTTGAGGGGCGCGTGGCTGACAGCGACATTCCAGCACAATCGTTTGCTCGCAGCCGGAGACGAAGCCGATACGACGGTGGTTTATCTGGTTTCTGCTCGCCCATTCGCGGCGGCGCGCTAGGAGAGCGTCATGGTGCCGCCGCAACAAAATCGATTGCTCCCTATTCTCGTCAGCCTCGTGTTCGCCGCATTGCTGCTGGTCGCGTTCAAGTCCTGCCGCGAGACAGCACGGACGCCTGCGACACTCAGCACGGTACCGGTGGCGCCGGCCGCCGATGCCGATACACCCGCTGACACCATCAAGACCCTGACCGCCAATGTCGCGGCGATGACCTCCGAAGTGGAAGCGCTGCGACAGGACAACGCGAGCCTCAAGAAAGACAACCAGGCGCTGATCGGCGATCGTGATCAAATTGAGCAGCACCTGAAAGAACGACTCGACGAAACCCTCGCGACCCGCGCTAAAACGGCAGACGCAGACCAGGCAGAGCACACCAGCGCACTCTCGACGTTGACGGCGCGGGTCGATGCGCTGGCCGATTCTTTGTCGTCGGCGTCCGCCGAGCATAAAGAGAGCGATATCCCCGTGGGCCTCGGACTCGACACCACTTCCGCGGCGTCTGAGTCTCTGTCCTGGATAGAGCCGTTGGACAGCCATGAGGCTGGCAGCGGCGGCCAGGGCATGGCCGCCGGACTTGAGCGCTCATGGACCAGTGGAGCGAGTGACAAGGCCGGTGCATTGGCAGAGGCCGTCGGCGAGCGCGTGGCGGAGCAGAGCGCCCGTCCGGTCTATACCGTGCCGCGCAACGCGACGCTGATTGGCTCGACCGCGATGACGGCCCTGGTCGGCCGCGTGCCGGTGCAGGGTCAGGTTCGGGATCCAATGCCCTTCAAAGTGATCACGGGTGCCGACAATCTCGCTGCGAACGGGCTTAGCGTTCCCGGCGTGCATGGCATGGTTTGGAGCGGCACGGCAGTGGGTGATTGGACACTGTCCTGTGTCAGTGGGCGCCTCGATTCGGTCACGTTTGTCTTTGACGACGGCACCATTCGGACGATCTCAAGCGACGACAAGAGTCTGCAGGGTAGCGACAACAATAGGTCGCTCGCGTGGATCTCGGACGCGCAGGGGATCCCGTGCGTCAGCGGTGAGCGCAAAACCAATGCGCCAGCCTTCCTCGCCCAGCGCATTGGTGTCACCGCCATCGGCGCGGCGGCCGATGCGGTGGCCGCAGCGGAGACCACCACGGTCGTGACGGATACCGGCGCCATCAACCACAGCATGACCGGCAATATGGGGCCTTACGTCATGGGTAAGACCCTGTCCGGCGGCAGCGACGAGGTCGCGAAATGGCTCATGGAGCGGCAGGCGCAGAGCTTCGATGCCGTATTCGTTCCTGCGGGCATCAAACTCGCGATCCACGTCGACCGCGAACTTCTGATTGATTTCGAGCGCAACGGCCGGAGGCTGTCTCATGCGAATGGCGACTTATCCACTCTGCATCCTCATCTCGATTAGTGCGGCGTTGACGGGCTGCGCGAGCAGCAAGGACGCCGTGCTTCCCCACGATGGGCCGACCATGAAGGCCATCTATGACGCACATTTCGAGGACATGAACGCGGCCTCGACGACGCGCGCGCGCGAGGAGATCGCGAACCGGCCACTGATTGCGAACGATGAGGCACTCGCCGGCTATACGCGCGATAGCTTGACCGAGCTTGACGCACACTTTCCGCGACTCCCCGATCCCACGCTCGTCATGTATGTGTTTCCTCACCTCGCCGGCCCGTCGCGCGTCCCCGTGCCGGGCTATGCCACGACATTTTCGATGTATGAACATGGCGAGTACGCATTGCCCGGCGAGGTGCCGATGCACACACCAGTTCACTTAAACGTTCCCGGGCAGCAGCCCTGAGTACAGAAGATGGGCAAGGCCGGCTCACCCGGCTGCTGCGCACCGCTCGGATCAAGCAGACGGTCACGCGTCCGCCGTCATTTACCGATCTGCTGCCCTGGGTTGAGTACCTGCCGGCGTCGCGGGCATTTCTCCTGGAAGACGGGGTCAGCGTCGGCGCGCTGTTCGACATCGTGCCGGTCGGCACCGAGGCACGCTCGACGGAATTTCTAGCTGAGCTGCGGGATGCCATTCAAACTGCGATCAGCGATGCGATCCCCGAGCGGGATGACGCGCCCTGGGTGCTGCAGATCTATGTGCAGGACGAACCCGATCTGACCGCGCTGTCGCGCGAGGTGGCGAGCTACGGCGTCGCGTCCGACACCGCATTTACGCAGGCTTATCGGTCCGTCCTCTCCGAACACCTTATGCGCGTCACGCAACCGGGTGGCCTATTCACTGACACGGCAGTCAGTGGTGGACGGTGGCGTGGGCAACAACGGCGCGTACGCGCCACACTCTATCGACGCCAAGGGGCGCACGAGCGTCACCGCTCGCCCCTCGAAGTCGAGACTGAGTTGAACGAAGTCGCGACCAAGTGGACTTCGGCGCTCGCTGCGGCCGGGATCGGCGCACGCCGAGGCACCGGGGCCGATTTCTACCAATGGCTACTGCCCTGGTTCAATCCGTGCCCTCAAGGCTTAGGCGAGCACCAGACGTCAGTGACGGAGCTGGCGCCTTATCCCGGCGATGATGCGTTGCCCTTTGGCGCCGACTTTGCCGAAAGCCTGACGCTGTCGATGCCGCGCTCGGAGGCTGAGACGGGCACCTGGTGGTTCGATGAGTGGCCGCATACGGTGGTGTCCGTGCAAGGCTTACGACGCGCGCCGGAGGTGGGGCACCTGACGGCAGAGCGCACGATTGGCGAATATGTCTATGCGCTCTTTGACCGACTGCCGGAGGGCACTGTCTTGGTGATGACGCTGACGGTTGTCGCGCAAGACACTATTCGCAATCATCTCAATCGGGTTCGTCGCTCGGCCGTTGGTGATACTGCCGAAGCGGCAATGACGCGCGAAGATGCGGTTGTCGTCGAGCGCGCGATGGCCCAGGGTGACAAGCTCTACCCTGTATCGCTCGCCTTCTACCTTCGCGCACCCGATCTCAAGACCCTGCGGTTTCAATCGAACCAACTGCAGGCCTTGCTGTTACCCAATGGACTACAGCCGATCGGACGCGAAGCCGATCTGCTTCTTCTTGATAGCTACATCCGCAACTTGCCGATGGCCTATGACCCGACGCTGGACAAACTCCGTCGCCGCTCACGCCTGGTCTTCGCCAGTCATCTGGCCAGTCTGGTGCCGTTCTATGGTCGCTCACGCGGTACCGGGCATCCCGGGATGGTATTTTTCAATCGCGGCGCCGAGCCACTCACCTTCGATCCGTTGCACCGCGACGACCGCAAGAAGAACGCGCATCTGCTCATTCTGGGGCCGACTGGATCGGGTAAGTCGGCTCTGCTCGTCTATCTGTTACTCCAGATGGCCGCCGTGCACCGACCACGGATCTTCATCGTTGAGGCCGGCGGCTCCTTCTCGCTTCTCGGTGAACATTTTCGGGCACTGGGCTTTCCGTCAACGCCCTGACGCTGAATCCCAACGAGGACGTCAGCCTGCCGCCCTTCGCCGAAGCATTGCGACTCCTTGAGCGGGGCCGCGAGCCGCCCCTTCTGGACGATGCGGACACCTTGGATGAAGACGAGCGAGACGAGGCGGGAGGACGCGACCTGCTGGGCGAAATGGAGATCGCCGCGCGCATCATGATCACGGGGGGCGATGAACGAGAGGACGCGCGGATGAACCGCGCCGACCGGCTTCTCATCCGTAACGGGATTCTGTTGGCCGCCAAAACGGTTCACGTAGGAGGGAGAGAGCAAGTATTGACCGAGGACGTGGTTACTGCCCTGACCACACTCGGCCACGACAGCGATCTCCCCGAGCACCGGCGCCATCGCGCCCTTGAAATGGCCGATGGCATGGCCCTGTTCTGCTCTGGGCTTGCCGGGCATTTCTTCAATCGCAGAGGACGGCGCTGGATGGAGGCCGACGTGACCTTGCTTGAGATGGGGATCTTGGCGCGCGAAGGCTACGAAGACCAACTGACGGTCGCCTATCTGTCTATCTTGAGTCATATCAATGACTGCGTTGAACGACACCAGCGCGATGCGCGCCCGACACTGGTGGTGACTGATGAAGGGCACCTCATCACAACCAATCCCTTGCTCGCGCGCTATGTGGTCAAGATCACCAAGATGTGGCGAAAACTCGGCGCGTGGTTCTGGATTGCGACCCAGAACCTCGAAGACTTTCCGGACGCGAGCCGGCGCATGCTGACGATGATGGAATGGTGGCTGTGCCTGGTCAGTCCGAAAGAGGAAGTTGAACAGATTGCGCGGTTCAAAGATCTGACGCCGCAACAGCGACAACTCCTGCTCTCTACGCGCAAAGAGCCCGGCAAATATGTGGAAGGGGTGGTGCTGGCAGATACCCTGGAAGCCTTGTTCCGCAGCGTCCCGCCACCGCTCGCCCTCGCACTCGCCATGACCGAAAAGCACGAAAAGGCAGCGCGCGCCGCCATCATGCGACAACACGGATGCTCAGAGCTCGACGCGGCGTATCGGATGGCGGCGGAGATCGCTGCGACCAGTTCAAGGACGGATTGAGCCAAACCGCCGACGCGCTACCGCTCGTTTACGGGCACCGCGTCTGACCGCCACCAGGTTTTCGGTTACCCGCTGCTTCCAATAATCGCGCCGTTCGAATTCGCGATTTTCCCTTACTCAACCTTCCAGACTTCGGCAGGATGGCCGACATGTCTCGACCGTCGCATCTAATCTTGTCCTGGGGAATTCTCTGCCTACAGGCAGGTGCCTTGGCGCAAGGCGGTGCGATGGCCGAGGCGCCTCTTCATATCGAAGTCTTCATGACGCAGACGCAGCCCATCACGGTCGGTGGTGTTGCGACTAACCCGGGAGTTGCGCTTCAGATCTCCGAGGTCGACGCCGTCGAGCGCTTCGATAGCGCACTTTCGGAAGGACTACCGATCGATCCCGCGCTTGCGCAGCGCTAAGTTCAACGACGTCTGGCGACTTTCAATGACCGCGATGGGGCGACGTTGCGACGTTCAGCCACGGGCGTCGCCACCGCGGCGCGGCTCGGCATTGATCGCACGCCCGCCATTGTGTTCGACCAGTCCGCAGTGATCTATGGCGTGACAGACTTGCCGATGGCGTTGCGCCACTATCAGGCATGGGCTGCGAAGGCACGCTGATGCGTCCCGTTTTCCTCATCGCCGTCTGCTTTCTTGCGTTGAGCAGTCCGGAGGTGACCCGTGCCGAGACCCTAACGACGCCAGTAATCGTAGCTCGAACGACCACGGCGGCGTTGTCCTGCATGCGCTGGACACCGATCGGCATGTGCTTCTGGCTTCGTTGCGGGATCAGTGGTTGCCGTGTTCGCTCATCGCTCAAAGTGGGGCACTACAACCCTGATCTCGTTGTTGCCAGCTACCACACGCTAGGCGGCAATCCGTGGCTTGAGATCCGTAGCACGCTCGGAGCGGCCCAGCGCGTCGCAGCCAGCGGGATCCTGGGCCGATTGATGCACGTGCCCATCGGGAGCGGCGTCAATCGCACGGAAGGCGATCCGGCGCAGCGCGACCATCGCAATCTGCTGTTCCGCGAGGCGGACGCGATTGGCCATCCGGTCAGTACGTTTTTAAAGATCTCATTCGACCTGATTTGCAACTCGTAGGCGACGCCCTTGGTGCCGTATTTCCAGTCTGGCATTGATGCCTTGGCGTGGCGGGCCGCACTTCCCGAGAGTCTCCTTCCTGACAGCCTGATCCCGGGGCGTCGTGAGGTCGGCACCTGGCCGGTGCAGACCTGGGGCAGCGTGTACCCGAGAAACGGCTGGTTGACGCAATCCGAAGAGCCCAAGGCCGCTGCGGTGATTGCAGAGCGGGCGGGCGACATCGTCACGCGCAAAGGCCAACCGCATGTCTACCTGGCACTGTCGGGGCCGAAGGGCTCGCGTCAGCGCGTGTGGCCGCCGGGACCACTACTTGAAAACGATGCACGCACCGGATCTTGGCAGATGCTGGCGCCGAAGGCCGACACGGGCTGTGCGGTTTTCGGCCAGAACGACCTCGCGCGCCGCAATAGTTGGTCAAACGGACGGGTCGATGTCCATGGCGATTACGCCTGGAACCTCTGGCGGCCCTATAAGTGCTGTCGCTCGCGCGGCCAGGTGTTCCTGTTCAGTGTCGACTGGAGCGCTTACCCGCCATGAGTGCCGCTGTTATCGCCCGGCGGCCAATCTCGACGCCGCTCATTTTGGGAGCGGCCTTGCTCATGTTCGTGAGTAGAGCAGGGGGCGTCACTGATGCGCCGACCGAAGATGGACTCTGGTATTACCGCATCGGCGGTGCGCGACCGGTGTCTGTCCCCGCCAATCCCAATGTCGTCAATCTGACGTTGGGTGGCTCGGCCGATCTACGTCTGGGCTCAAGTTGCGCAAGTTTGACCCGGTCATCGCGGTCCGCCACACCTTGAACGACATCAAACGCGGGGCGGACAGCATGATGGCCGCCATGACGAGCGCCGCCACCGGTGCACTGGCATCGTTGCCAGCGCTCATCCTGCAGCGCGCGAATCCGGGCCTCTACGATCTTTTCCAGAATTCACTCTTAAAGGCTGAGGCTACTTTGCAACTCGCGACCAAGTCCTGCGAGCAGATGCAGTCGGATATCGCGGACGGTAAGAATCCTTACGCTGATCTCGTCACCCTCTCGAAGGGCCAGGACTGGAAAGTGCAGATGGGCATTGGCGGCAACGATGTCGTCAAGGCCAAACAACGCGTCGAGTCGTCGAATGGCCGCAACGGCGTGCCGTGGATTGGCGGCAAGGCCGGCGGCAGAGGACAGCCGGTGCTGCAATTTACTGGTGACCTCGTGCGGGCAGGCTACAACATCAACATGAACCGGTCATTGACGGCGACCGGCCCGGTGCCGGCAAAAGATGCCACACGGCTCACCGAGATCTGGCGCACTCCGAATGCGGCGCGCAACTGGACGGTCGAAGTGGTCGGCGAAAACATTGTGACGACCTGCGATACCTGTCGTAAGGACAGTGTCCCAGGGACGGGTCTGCTACCCAAGTTGAATGAAGAGTCCGACGCCGTCACACGGGATGTGCAAAAGCTCGTCGACGGCGTGACATCCCCGACACGTGACAATCTCGAAAAAATTGCCGCGCCGGGTGTGGCGATTACTCGCCAGGTCGTGGAGGCCATCCGCGACATGCCACCGACCGAGCGCCGTCTGATTGTCGGGCGCTTAGTCAGCGAGATCAGTACCGCCCGCACCGTCGAGAAGGCCCTCTACGCCCGGCGTCTGCTCTTGAGCGGCCGCCAGGTGCCCGAAGTCTATGCGACCGAAGTCGCCCGCGAACACGCGGACGCTTCCATTGCAGAGCTCGACAAGGAAATCGAAGCGCTGTTATTCGAAGTCCGCGCGCGCAAGGAGGTGGTCTCCGATACCGTCACCGTGCTCTTGCAGCGGGATGCGACACGCCGGCAGGCCTCACTGAATGTACCGCCGGCCAGTGTGGTAGACCCACGACCCTTCAAAGACGGCCGTGTCCAATAGTCGTCGAATGGCCACGCGGAGCTGGACGTTCGGGCTGACGCTCCTGGCGGGCATAGTGGCCGTGGGACTCGGCGTTGTACTTAGACATTCGATTTCACCCTCTCAGCACGCAATGAACTGTCGTGAGTGGGCGAGCGCCGGGCGGTTGGCCACGATCGCAATCTTGTTTGTCGGCTGGCCAACGCTCATGAGACTTGGCACGCGATTCTACCTGCGGACCAGTGCGCAGGTACGGCCGTACCGTTGGCGCGTGACGGCTTGGTTGCTAATCCTTGAACTCACCATCGGACAGAACCTGTTGGGTAGGCTGCTCGGATGAGCGTGGATAGCTACCTCGAGTTATTCACGACGTTGTTCGGATGGTCATTCTACGGCGTACTTTGGGACGCGTTGGTTGCCACGGGCATCGTCTACCTACCGTTTCTCGGCATCCTCATCGATCATTGGCGGGGATCGGCCGAGCGTGCTGAACTGGGCGTCGCAGCCCCCAATTCGTTGCGGAGCCTGGAGATTGACCTGTTCCTGGCTCTCCTCGTCGTTGTCCTCGCAGGACAGCCGGCAGCATTAACGCCCCTGAATGCGAGCGCACTGAGCTATACGCCGCCTCCGACCCTCGCCAATCCATCGCCCCCTACGGCATCGCCATCGGCGTCGCAAAGTACCTTCGGCGCTACCGGCTTTTCGGGCTCGCCTGGGTCCGTCAATCTCCACATCTGGTGGTACGCCGTGCTATCGACGAGCGCAGGTCTAAACCACGCGGTGGTTGAAGGGCTGCCAAGCGCAAGCAGTTGGCGGGCAGTCGAGCAGCAGGCACGCTTAGCGACAGTGACCGATCCTCGGCTTCGGCAGGAAGCGAGCCAGTTCTTCAGTGAATGCTTTGTGCCGGCCCGCTCGAAATTTCAGCAGTCGCGACCCGACGGGTCTGCTATTGCCGCGCAGCTAGCTGCGAATGGCGATACCGATCCGGAGTGGCTGGGTTCCCATGTCTACCGTCAGACCCCCGGCTACTACGACACGTTGCGTGCCGCCACCGCAGTTCAGGGATGGGCGTTTGATTCCCGTCGCGACACAGAATACGACCCTGCGGCCCCGCCTCAAGCCGGTCGACCAACGTGCAAACAATGGTGGGAAGACGCGTCAAGCGGACTACGGCAAAAGCTGATCGCGGAAGGGGATGCGACGTCGGGCGGACTGTCAGGACTTGTCGTTGCATTGGCACCTGGACTTGCGAGTGAGAGCCAAAAGGACACGGTCGTAAAGACCATTCTCAATAATGCACCAGCAGTCTGGTCAAGTAATGACCTGGCTGCGAACAACACGGCTACGACAGGAATTATCGGGACCGCCGCAAACTTCGTGAAAGGCGGCCTTGCGGCCGGCGGCGTTGTGACCGCGTCGGCTCTGCTCGCCGTTGGAATGACGGTTATGCTTCAGGCACTGCCAATGATCCAAGCCCTCATCCTTTTAGGGATCTACGCATTGCTGCCGCTCATCATCGTGCTGTCGAGGTATTCAATCGAATTCTTGATCACCGGCGCCCTGGCCATCTTCACCGTCAAGTTCTGGTCAGTCCTCTGGTATCTGGCGATGTGGGTCGATCAAAATCTCATCCAGTCGATGTATCCCGATGCGAATATATTTTTACAGATATTCACCAACCCGGGTGAGCATGATGCAAAACGCTTATTGCTGAATATGCTGACGACTGCGCTCTATCTCGGACTACCGATACTTTGGAGCGGAATGATGACTTGGGCCATGGTTCAGTGGGCTGAGCATTGGACGCTGGTGCGGCGGCGATTCGGTCACCGGCACAAGACGCCGGAAGTCATGGTGCAGCGATAGTAAGAGGAATTTCAGGTCGAGTTACCGGCCGCTAGTCGAGTGTGTACCAGCCTGCAGGATCAGTGCCGTCGTCAAATTGATTGGTACGGTAGTTAAATATCCCGCCGCGAATCGCAGAGGCTAATTCATCGCTCTGCGAACGAGAACTCTCGCTAGTCGCTAACACGTCGACAAAAAACTTAAAACAAATCACGCATGCGGAAACGATAGCTACTGCAGCTTTGGTGATGGTCTGCACAGAGTGCCGATGGAATATGGACAGTAACATCTTCTTCAGCGCCCGGACATGTTGCCTACTGATGAAAGTAATTCGAGAGTTCTTCGGCGACAGAACGTCTACCTATAAATGGTAGCTTACGAACGATTAACGTGCCGACTATTTGATCAACCGACGATTCGCGATGAGATCGTATTGTTCCTAGCCTTGTCGCGCCGTCATCCCAATTTCTTAGCCAAGTCCTCGGCCTTCAAGTGGGTATATCGGCGTAGCATCCCCAAGTCTTTATGACCAGTGATACTGGCCACTTCCATAACGTTCAGTCCCCGCTCGAAAAATCGAGTCGTGGCTTCGTGGCGTAGGTCGTGAAAGTGAAAATCCTGCAGTCCCGCACGCTGCGTCGCACGCGTGAAGGCGCGTTTAACCGCCTCGCGAGTGACGCCATCGAAGACACGACCCCGTCCTGGATTGTGGATGGCATTGAACGTCTCGACTGCTACGCTCGAGAGCGGTACGGTCCGAGTGTCACCATTCTTAGTATCGGGCAAGAACGCAGTTCTCCGATTGAGGTCGATATTTTCTATACCAATCCGGAGAAGTTCACCTTGGCGCATGGCGGTTTCTATTGCGAGGCGAACTCATGACTGACAGGTATCGGTTACGTGCATTTTTACACGCGGTGAATAGTCGAGTTTCCTCGGATTCGGTCCCCGGCGTCTGCGGTGACCAGGACGACGATCTCGGCGCGACCATTCTGCGGAAGCTTTATGTCCCGGAATGGGATTCAACAGGTAGATGTCCCATTCCTTTCTTGCCACTTCGAATACGTTCGACAAGATTATGAGTTCGCGTCTGACCGTCGCCGACGTAACGGTTTTCATCCGCTCGTCGCGGAAGCGCGCGATATCTATTCCACGAATAGTGGCGACGTAACGACCAGCGAGCGCATGCCGCAGGAATGCTCTAATTCTGATCGCTTCCGGCTCGGCGCCCTTTTTGTGTGGTGTCACTTCCTTAAGGTAACGATCAAGCAAATCGCCGAGGGTGGTCGTTTGGGCGTTAGCACGGGAAAGAAATGAACCTTGAGCCATTTCGACTTCCGTCGCTTTGGCCCATCGCTCCGCTTCGGCGCGTGTGTTGAATGTCTTAGTCTGATTAGGATAGCCGCAGACCCGGACTTGGGCTTGCCACTGAGACGGTCCGCGTTTTCTAAGATTCGCCATCGCACACTCCTTCGGTCGAAAGCGAGTGGCAACGCTGTGGCAAATCACCGATAGAGAACCAAATCCTAGGTTGGCGTGGTTTCTAAACGATTGATTTAAATGGTCGGGGGTGACAGGATTCGAACCTACGACCCCTGCCTCCCGAAGGCAGTGCTCTACCAGACTGAGCTACACCCCGACTGCAAACTTGATCGACGACGCCCGGGCGGGCATGCGTCGTGCGCGATGACTGGGCCTACCGTTAGAAGGTGCGGTAGACCGCAAATTCGACGAGAGTCTCCAGCGCGTTGCGATAAGGAGATTTCGGGATCTCCGTCAACGCAGCCAGAGCTTTTTGGGCTTCGGCTTGAGCGCGGGCGAAAGTGTAAGTGATGGCTCCCGTGGATTCAATTGCGGCTTGAATTTCTTTCAGGTGGTCGAGCCCGCCGTGTTCGATCGCGGTGCGGATCATGGCGGCCTGGTCCGGGGTGCCGTGCCACATGGCGTAGAGCAGGGGCAGGGTTGGTTTGCCTTCCGCGAGGTCGTCGCCGATGTTCTTGCCGAGCTCGTCGGACGAGGAGTGGTAGTCGAGGGCGTCGTCGACCAATTGAAAGGCGGTGCCGATGTGGCGGCCGTAGGCGCCCATCGCATTTTCAAAGGCACCGGCCTTGCCCGCCACCACCGCGCCGAGCATGGCGGCGGCCTCGAACAGCTTGGCGGTCTTGTTGTGGATGGTGGTGAGGTAGCGCTCCTCGGTGGTTTCCGGATCGCGGCAGTTCACCAATTGCATCACTTCGCCTTCGGCGATGGTGTTGGTGGCGTCGGCCAGGATCTCGAGGATGCGGATATTCTGCAGATCCACCATCATCTGGAAGGCACGGGAATAGAGGAAGTCGCCGACCAGCACACTGGCCTCGTTGCCCCACACCAGGTTCGCGGTCTCGCGGCCGCGGCGCAGCTTGGAGGCGTCGACCACGTCGTCGTGCAGCAAGGTGGCGGTATGCACCAGCTCGATGATCACGGCGACGTCGATGTGGCGCGAACCCTCGTAACCGGCGGCCTTGGCGCCGAGCAGCGCCAGCAGCGGGCGCAGACGCTTGCCGCCACCGGCGATGATGTAATGGCTGAGCTGGTTGATCAGGACGACGTCGGAATATAGCCGCGCGCGGATCAGGCGGTCGACCGCCTGCGAATCCTCCAGGACCAGCCGGCGCATTTCTTCAATATCGGGGGCGCTTCTTGCTTCGTGCACGGCTGTCTCTGATGGCGCTGGTGGCGGGCAGGCGGGATCTTGCCAATTGCCAGGGCAAATTGCCATTTCCTTAAGTCCGCCAAAATCGCTACGGTGGCGGTTGCGCGGCACAGGCGAGGTCATGGCGACCGGCCGCCGCTGCCGGCCCGGCGCCCGGAAAACCTTGTTTCGGCTCGCCCGATTGCTTAGAATCGCGCGCTCGTTTGCACCCCGGTGCCAGATTTTTGGATGAATTCATCATGCACGCAGTGATAAAGACAGGCGGTAAGCAATACCGCGTCAGCGCCGGCGACAAACTCAACGTCGAGACCCTGCCGGTCGAGGCAGGGGGCGACGTCGCATTTGATCAGGTCCTGATGTTGTCCGATGGCGACAATATCGAAATCGGCGCGCCGTTCCTGGCGGGCGTGACGGTCACCGCCAAGGTCGTCGAGCACGGCCGCGGCGAGAAGATCCGCATCGTCAAGTTCAAGCGCCGCAAGCACTACAAGCGTCAGGCCGGACATCGGCAGAACTACACGCGGGTGGAAATCACCGGCGTAGCACGAGGCTAAGCAGCAATGGCTCACAAGAAAGCAGGCGGCAGTACCCGCAACGGTCGCGATTCGGATTCCAAGCGTCTCGGCGTCAAGATCTTTGGCGGCCAGGCAGTGCGGGCGGGCAACATCATCGTGCGCCAGCGCGGTACGCACTTCCATGCCGGCACCAACGTCGGCATCGGTCGTGACCACACCCTGTTCGCCCTGACCGACGGCGCGGTGCGCTTCGATCGCAAGGGTCCGCACGAGCGTCGCTTCGTGAGTATCGTCGCTGCCGAGTAATCGTCACGGCCCCGCGCGTGGCTCAAGGAACCCCGTCCATGACGGGGTTTTTTGTTTAGGGCCGGACCACAGCAGTCTCCTCCCATGAAATTCGTCGACGAAGCATTGATCACCGTCCAGGCCGGCAACGGCGGTGACGGCTGCCTGAGTTTTCGCCGTGAGAAATTCATTCCGCGCGGTGGCCCCGACGGTGGCGACGGCGGCGATGGCGGCAGCGTCTACCTGGAAGTCGATTCGGGCTTGAACACGCTGGTCGATTTCCGCTTCAAGCGCCTGTTTCGCGCCGCCCACGGCCAAGCCGGACAAGGTTCGGATCGCATTGGCAAGAGCGCCGACGACCTCGTCGTGCGAGTGCCCGAGGGCACCCTGGTCTACGACGCCGATACCGAAGAATTGATCGGCGACCTGATCGGTCACGGCACGCGGCTGCTGGTGGCGCAGGGCGGCTTTCACGGCCTCGGCAACGCGCGCTTCAAGAGCAGCGTCAATCGCGCGCCACGGCGTACCACGCCGGGCACGCCGGGTGAAGAGCGCAACCTGCGCCTGGAGTTGAAACTGCTGGCCGACGTCGGCCTGCTGGGCCTGCCCAATGCCGGCAAGTCGACCTTGATCCGGGCGGTGTCGGCCGCGCGCCCCAAGGTTGCGGACTACCCGTTCACGACGCTGGTGCCCAATCTCGGCGTGGTGCGCCTCGGCCTCGAACAGAGTTTCGTGATTGCCGACATTCCCGGCATCATCGAAGGCGCCGCCGAGGGCGCGGGCCTGGGCCTGCGCTTCCTGAAGCATCTCGAACGCACGCGCCTGCTGCTGCACCTGCTCGACATTTCGGGCTTCGACCCGGAGCGCGACCCGCTGGTCGATTTCGAAACCATCTCGGCCGAGCTCGAAGCCTTCGACGAAGAACTCGCCACGCGACCGCGCTGGGTGGTGCTGAACAAGATGGACGTGGTCGATGACGCCATCGCCGACGAAGTAGAAGCGCGTCTGCGCGAGCATGGCTGGGACGGCCCGGTGCATCGCATTTCGGCTGCCACCGGGCTTGGTTGCGACGAGTTGATGTGGGCCATCTTCCACTGGCTGGGCACACGCCCGGACGAGGACGACGACCTCGAGGATTTTGACCAGCAGTACGACGAGGATGACGAGCATGACGCAGGCGCCGATGACTGACGCGCAGGCATTGCGCGACAGCGTGGCAGAGGGTCGCCGCTGGGTGGTGAAAATCGGCAGCGCGCTGGCCACCAACCAGGGCGTGGGCCTCAACCTGCCGGCCATCGAAGGCTGGGCCGAGCAGATGGTCGAACTGCAGAATGCCGGCCGCCAGGTGGTGGTCGTGACCTCGGGCGCGGTGGCCGAGGGCGCCGCGCGGCTCGGTTGGAAGCAGCGGCCGAGCGCCTTGCCGCAACTCCAGGCGGCGGCTGCCATCGGCCAGATGGGACTGGTGCGTGGCTGGGACCAGGCCTACGAGAAATTCGGCAAGCGTGCCGCCCAGGTGCTGCTCACCCACGATGACCTGTCCGATCGCCAGCGCTATCTCAATTCACGCAGCACGCTGTGGACCCTGCTCGAACTGGGCGTGTTTCCCGTCATCAACGAAAACGACACGGTGGCAACCGAGGAAATCAGCCTCGGTGACAATGACACCCTGGCGGGCCTGGTCAGCAATTTGATCGAGGCCGACGTGCTGGTCATCCTCACTGACCAAGCCGGCATCATGACGGCCGACCCGCGCAGCGATCCGACCGCGCGTCTCATCGAGCACGCGCCGGCCAATTCGCCGGAGCTCGAAGCGGTGGCCGGCGGTGGTGGCGCCTGGGGACGCGGCGGCATGCGCACCAAGCTGCGCGCCGGGCGTCTCGCCGCGCGTTCCGCCACCACCACCATCATCGCCTCCGGCCACGCGCCGAACGTACTGCGTGACATCGCCGCCGGCCGCCCGGTGGGTACGCTGCTTTACTCCAAGGACGAAAAGGTCAGCGCGCGCAAGCAATGGCTGGGCGGCACCATCCGTGCCCGCGGCAGCTTGCGCCTCGACAGCGGCGCGTGCCGCGCCCTGCTCGAACAAGGCAAGAGCCTGCTGGCGGTGGGCGTGACCAACGTCAACGGCGAGTTTTCGCGCGGGGAACTGGTGGTGCTGGAAGACCAGGGCGGGGTCGAAGTCGGGCGCGGCCTGGTCAACTACTCATCCGGCGAATGTCGCCAGATTGCCGGCTTGCCGTCCGATCAAATCGAAGCGGTGCTGGGTTTCTGTCGCGAAGCGGAATTGATCCACCGCGACAACCTGCTGGCCGACAGCCGCGCCTGACACAAAAAAGCCGGCACTGGGCCGGCTTTCGTGCGCAAGGGCGGAAGGACCTGTCAGGCCATTGCCTTGATGCGTGCATTCAGTCGCGACTTGTGGCGGGCAGCCTTGTGCTTGTGAATGATGTCGGTGCCGGCCATGCGGTCGATGGTCGGCACGGCTTTGCCATAGGCTGCCAGGGCGGCGGCCTTGTCACCCGACTCGATGGCCTTGATGACTTGCTTGATACGGGTACGCAGCAGGGAACGGCGGCTGGCGTTGTGCTGGCGACGCTTCTCGGACTGACGTGCGCGCTTGCGCGCTTGAGCGGAATTTGCCAAGGGACCTGATCTCCGTGCGGCTGGGCTTGAGAGCGCGGCACTATGCTGTCTCGAGCCGGGATTGTCAATCCTGCTGCGCCGCGTCCAATGCTCCGCGAGTGCGTATAATCCCGCGCTCCTGGCCCGCGGCCGCCACTTCAGGAACCCGCTCTGAGCTCCAATCTGCTGCGTTCGACCGCGCTCGTCGGTCAGATGACGTTGGTCTCGCGGATCCTGGGGTTCGTGCGCGACGTCATCGTGGCGCGCGTGTTCGGCGCCGGCATGGCCGCCGACGCCTTCTTCGTCGCCTTCAAGATCCCCAACCTGTTCCGCCGCCTGTTCGCCGAGGGCGCGTTTTCGCAAGCCTTCGTGCCGGTGCTGAGCGAGTGCCGGGAGAAGGAAGGCGAGCAGGCCGTCCGTCAGCTGGTGGATGCCGCCGCCGGCACCCTGGCAGCGGTGGTGTTGGGCGTGGTGACCTTGGGCGTGATTGCCGCCCCGGTGTTCGTGCTGCTGTTTGCGCCGGGCTTCGTGCACGAGACCGACAAGCTCGAACTGTCGGCGAGCCTGTTGCGTGTCACCTTTCCCTACCTGTTGTTCATTTCCCTGAGCGGCCTGGCCGGCTCGGTCTCCAACATCTACGGGCGTTTCGGCATTCCGGCGCTGAGCCCGGTGATGCTCAACATCACGCTCATCATCGGCGCGGTGTGGCTGGCGCCGCACCTTGAGCAGCCGGTGATGGGGCTGGCCATCGGCGTCATCGCCGGCGGCGTCACGCAACTGGCCATGCAGTACGCGGGGCTGTGGCGCCTGGGCTTCCGGCCGCGTCCCGTAATCGCGTTCGCCGACGCCGGCGTGCGCAAGATCCTGCGGCTCATGGGGCCGGCGATATTCGGCGTATCGGTTGCCCAGATCAACATGATGCTGGACACCATCCTCGCGTCTTTTCTGCAGACCGGCAGCATCTCCTGGCTCTACTACGCCGATCGCCTGTGTGAATTTCCGTTGGGGGTATTCGGGCTTGCCTTGAGCACCGTCATCCTGCCGGCCTTATCCAAGCGCCATGCCACCGGCAGTGCCGAGGATTTCGCCGACACCCTCGACTGGGGACTGCGCTGGGTGTTCCTGATCGGCGTGCCGTCGGCCATGGCGCTGGCGGTGCTGGCCGTGCCACTGCTCAGCACCCTGTTCCAATACGGGGAAATGGACGTGCGCGACGTCAACATGTCGGCCCAGGCACTGGTGGCCCTTGCCTTCGGTCTGTTGCCCTTCATCCTGGTCAAGGTGCTGGCGCCGGCTTTCTATGCCCGCCAGGACACGCGTACGCCGGTGCGTATCGGCATCATCGCGATGATCTCATCGAGTGTCATGAACGTAATACTGGTTTTTCCGCTTGCTCATGGAGGCCTGGCGCTGGCGACCTCGCTGGGTGCCTGCATCAATTCGTGGATGCTTTATTCGACCCTGCGGCGCGACGGGGTGTACCACGCCGGGCCCGCATGGCGCGGGTTCCTGCTGCGCGTGGCGTTCGCGAGTGTCGCCATGTCCGCGGTGTTGTGGCTCATCGTCACGCCATTCGATCAATGGCATGCCTGGAGCATGGTCGAGCGCGCCACGCGGCTCGGCGTCGCGGTGCTGGCCGGCGCGGTGGTGTACTTCGCGTGCCTGTGGCTCGGCGGATTGCGTTTCCGTGATATGGCAGCGCGGGAGCACGTCGTATAATGCGACCTTCGCAACCGCCGTTCCCACGCCAGGTCTCAGCCCGTCGCCCATGCAACTGATCCGCGGCATCCACAACATCCGGCCCGAGCATTACGGCTGCGTGGCGACCATCGGCAATTTCGATGGTGTGCATCTCGGCCATGGCGAGATCATCAAGCGCCTGAAGCGACTCGGCGCGGCGCGCGGCGTGCCGACCATGGTGGTGTTGTTCGAGCCGCAGCCGGCCGAGTTCTTTGATCGCGGCCGCGTGCCGGCCCGCCTCACGCGCCTGCGCGAGAAGTACCACCTGCTGGCGGCGCGCGGCGTCGATCGGCTGCTGGTGCTGCATTTCACGCGCGATCTGGCATCGATGCCGCCGGAGCGATTCGTCGGCGAGCTGCTGGTCGGCAAGCTCGGAATCCAGGCGCTCATCATCGGTGACGATTTCCGTTTCGGCAGCGGCCGGGGCGGGGATTTCGCCCTGCTGCAGGATCTTGCCGACCGTCACCACTTCACCATGGAACAGACGGTGCCGTTCCTGTTCATCGGCAAGCGCATCAGCAGCACCTACGTGCGCGACCTGCTGCGCCAGGGCTATTACCACGAAGCGACGCGCATGCTCGGTCATCCCTACATCATCGAGGGCCGCGTGGTGCACGGACACAAGCGCGGTCGCGAATGGGGGTTTCCGACCATCAATCTCGATCTGCATCGGCGCAAGAGCCCCATCACCGGCATCTTCGCCGTGAAAGTGCACGGCCTCGCCGTCGAGCCCTTGCCGGGCGTCGGCTATGTCGGCTCACGACCGACCATCGACGACCCGCGCTTCGTGCTCGAAGTGCATATCTTCGATTACAACCAGGAGTGCTACGGCAAGTACGTGGGCATCGAATTCATCGACAAGATTCGCGATGACATCAAGTTCGATTCGTTTGCCGCGATGGCGGAGCAAATCGGGCGTGATTGCGAATCGGCGCGCGGGATCCTGGCCGTTGCAAACGGATAAGCCGGCGCTCGCGCCGTGGTTGGCGGTGGCACTCGGCGTGTGCGGTCTCGACCAGGCGACCAAGTTCGCCGCCAGCGCCGGCCTCGAATACGGCGTCCCTCACCCGCTGCTGCCGAGCTTCAATCTCACGCTTTTGCACAACACCGGCGCGGCATTCAGCATGCTGCACGATGCCGCCGGCTGGCAGCGCTGGTTCTTCTCGGCCATAGCGCTGGTGGTGGCCGTCGGTCTCGGTTGGTGGCTGACGCGCATGGACCGCTCCGATCGCTTCGAAGTGTGCGCCCTGGTCCTGATCCTGGGCGGCGCGGTGGGCAACCTGGTCGACCGCGTGCGGCTCGGCTACGTGGTGGACTTCATCCAGCTCTACTATCAGCAGTACTCCTTTCCGGCCTTCAATATCGCCGATTCCGCAATTTCCGTGGGGGCATTCATGCTGTTGTTGCGCAGCGCCGGCATGGGGCCGCGCGCGCCGCTGCGCGGCTGAACCACACGGCGTTCGGCCATCCCACGACCCGCGGGTATAATGCCGCGCATCCATAGCTCCTCAAGGTCTGCCGACTCATGCAAATCCATCTGGCCAATCCGCGCGGTTTTTGCGCAGGTGTCGACCGCGCCATCGGCATCGTCGAGCGTGCGCTCGAATTGTTTGGCGCGCCGGTCTACGTGCGTCATGAAGTGGTGCACAACAAGTACGTGGTCGACGGTCTGCGCACCAAGGGGGCGATCTTCGTCGACGAATTGAACGAAGTGCCCGACGACGCAACTGTCATCTTCAGCGCCCATGGCGTGGCCAAGGCGGTGCGCGAGGAAGCCGCGCGTCGCAAGCTGCGGGTCTTCGACGCCATCTGCCCGCTGGTCACCAAGGTGCACATGGAAGTCGGCCACTACCAGGGCGAAGGACGCGAATGCATCCTGATTGGTCATGCCGGCCACCCCGAGGTGGAAGGTACGCTGGGCCAGTATCGCCATGGCGATGACGGCCGTGGCGGCATGTACCTGGTCGAATCGGTCGACGATGTGCGGCGCATGCAGGTCAAGGACCCCGACTTCCTGGCCTTCGTCACCCAGACCACCCTGTCGATGGACGACACCGCAGAGATCATCGAGGCGCTGCGCAAGCGTTTTCCGAAAATCGTCGGACCCAAGAAGGAAGACATCTGCTACGCGACGCAGAACCGCCAGGACGCCGTCAAGCGCATGGTGCAGAACTGCGATCTGATCCTGGTGGTCGGTTCGCAGACGAGTTCCAATTCCACGCGCCTGAAGGAGATCGCCGAGAAGCAGGGCATCTCGGCCTATCTCATCGACAGCGCCGATGAGATCCAGACCGCGTGGTTGAACGGCAAGAAGAGCGTGGGCGTGACCGCCGGCGCGTCGGCGCCCGAGGTGTTGGTGGAGCAGGTGGTGAAGACCCTGCGCGACCGCGGCGGCATCTCGGTCAGCGAGATCCCCGGCATCAAGGAGCAAGTGGTGTTCAGCTTGCCGCGCGAACTCGCCAAGGCGGAGGACGTCGGCGCCGAATAGGCGCTGCCTGCACTGGCGTCCGGGCGCGGCCTCGTGCGGTGCCCGGCATCGCCCCTTTCAAATACTAAGGCGCTGGCGCCTCGGTCGCGTCACCCGCGCAATTTTCCGCGATCTTGGCCTGCGCGTCGGTGATGTGCTTTTCCAGGTCTTCCGGCGTGAAATACGCGCGCTCACCCTGGTCATTGGTGTATTGCAGACGGTTGGAACGTGGTCCCTGCAGCTGCGCCAGGCGCTCACGCGCGGTTTCGCAATTCTTCTGCTTGGCTTCTTTCTGCTCGGGCGTCAGTTCCTTGGCTTTGCCCGCATCGCCGGTCGCGTTCGGCATGCCACCCGGCTGCGCGGGCGGCACGAATGGCGCCGGTCCGCCGGCCGGCGCGGTGGGCGGCTTGCTGTAGCGTGGCTTGATGACTTCGGACTTGGTGCCTTGCGGCGGCTTTTGCGAAAACACCACGCGACCGTTCTCATCGACCGATTTGTAGACTTCGGCCGTTGCGACGCTGGCGCTCACGGCCAATACCGTGAGCAGCGCGGCGCCGGCCAACACGCGCATCGTCATCACTTCGACCAGCAGATCGCGTCGCCGGTCTCGCTACCCTGCTCGCCCTTGGAGTCGAGCGACAGGTAGGTGCCGCAGGTGTCGTCGCTCCACGGGCTGACCGTCGTGATCTTCAGCAGGTAGCTGGTGGAGATATTGCCCGAGCCACCCGCCGCGATGGGATTGGTGAGCACGTAGTGGCTCTCGTCCGACTTGGGCGTGGTGGTGGCATAGCCGAGGTTGCGCGCGTCTGTCGCGTAGGAATTGTTGTCGAAGTAGTAGCGCTCCTGGCGCCCCGCGATCTCCATCAGGAAGGCTTTGCCCTCGGTGCGTTTGGCGCGATCGACATAGGCTTTGTAGGCCGGAAACGCGACGCCCGACAGAATGCCGACGATGACCACGACGATCATCAGTTCCATCAATGTGAAGCCGCGCTGGCGTTCGCTGAACGCCACGCCAGTCGTCGCATGCGGTTTGCTCATGGGATTCTCCGTGCTAGGCGCGGCCATTATTGAATGTTCCGGTATTCGCGCCAAGAGATCTCGCCATCGGTGATGCCGCCACGGTCCTTGACGTTGACCGCGCTCTGGTCGTCCACGCTGGTGTTGATGATGGCCGTGGCCATGCCGACGCCGGCGTTGACCGAGCCACTGATGCCGACATCGCCGTTGAGAGTCGCGGCATCGCCCGTGATCACGGGACCGAAATGGATGGCAGGTGCCGAGGCCATGCCGACACCGAGGTCGGTGTAGTCCGCGGATTCCTTGACGGTACCCGACGGGCAGGTACCGCCGCAGAACGCATCGCGCGTACCGATGTTGGCGTCCGGCAGGGCGGTGCCTGTATCGAAGCCCAGCACGAACAAGCGGCTGGTGCCTTCCGAAGTGCACTGGAGAATGCTGGGCGAGAACGCCGCGTTCAACACCAGGCCGCCGAACAGGGTCGAACGCACCGGACTGCGTTCGGACGGCGTGGTGCCGCCCGGCAGCAAGTAGTTGCGTTTCCAGCCGCCAGCGGCCAGCACGTCCGCCTGCAAGGCGGCGAAGGTCGTGTCGACGGCGCCATCGCCGTTCAGGTCGACGTCGCCATTGACGCGCACCCGCGCATTGGAGACGTTCTTGAGGCTGCTGATGGTGACGGCATTGGTCGAAGTGGCGAAGCCGGTGCCGGTCAGCGGGTTGGTATCGATCACGCCATACAGCGTCTGCTGCGTGGTGCTGGCCTTGTCGGCCGCCACCAGCGCGCGACCGGTGCCGGCGATCACCCAGGTACGCAGGCGGCTGTCGAGAGTCACCGACGGCTGGGCGAAGAACGGCTGGTTGGCGGCCAACAGCTTGAACGGCGTGCCCCAATCGGCCGGCGTTGCCTTCTCGCCGACGGCCAGGCGCCATAGTGAGCCGACGTTGCCGGTGGCGTTGCCGACCGTGCCGAAATAGATGGCCTCGCCCTTCATGTCGAGATCGAAGTCCGGCACCACCGGGTCACCGATGAAAGTGTTGTTCTCGTTGAGCTGCGCGAAGCCCGACGCGAACGGGCCGTCCGTGACGCGTGCGCCGTCGATGGTGCTCAGCGAGCCGCGACCGCTCGCGAGCTTGGTCAGGTCGTAGGCAAACAAGCGTGCCTGCTGCGTCGAGGCGCCGCTGCCGAGATCGGTCGGTCCAGAACCGAAAATCAGGTACCAGGAATTGGGCGACGAGACGTCCGACTCCGCGTCCGGTTCGATCGGATCGCCGATCGGCAACACGGTCGGCGCCGAGGTCGTCAGGTTGAGCGTATCGGGATTGAGTTCAGCCAACACCTTGGGCGGCACTTCGGGATTGGTGATGTCGAGCAGCACGTAGGCCGACTTGACGGTTTCCGCGCCATTGGTGGCGATGGCGCTGTCCGCATTGACGTCGATGGAAATCTTGGTGGCGTCGGAGCCGCCGCCGAGACGCATGCCCTGCACCAGCACCGTACCCCAGCCGCCGGGATGATCGGTGTCGTCGGCGAAGATCTTGGCGTCGAAGATGCGCGGCGTCTGATCCATGGTGAACACATGGTTGTAGTCGGTGCGCGCGCCCCACTGCAGGTGCGGCAGCAGGTTCTTGGGGATGTAGGCCCACAGCTCTGCGCCGAGCGGATGGGATACGGCGCCATTCTTGCTCAGCTTGAAGCGCCGGATCACCTTGCCGTCGGCGTCCTTGGTCGCATCGTCGAAGAAGCCAGCGTTGAACGCGTGGATCATGCCGTCGTTGGCACCGACATAGACCACCTGGCGGCGCTCGCGATAGTGATTGCGGAAGGTGCGATAGGACTGGTCCTGTGACAGACGGTCGTAGGCATCCACCGGCGCCGACACCGAAATCGGCGACGAATCGACGATGTCGCCGAGGCGCATGACCTCCGGTTCCCCGGACGGCATCTCCGCCACCCCCGCCTTGTTGTCGCCGTCGTAGTCCAGCGTGCGGTTGCGCATGCCGGTGGTCTCCTTGCCGCGCACCCAGTTGATGAGTTTTTGCGCGGTCGCGAGATCGCTCTCGTCGAGCCAGCGCCAGCGGTTGGACGAGCCCAGCGTGCTGGCATCGAAGGACTTGGTTTCCGAGCCATCGGTCGCCACGATGTTGTCCAGGTTGCTGTCTATCCAGGTCAGGATATGGCGACCGTGATTGGCCTCGCTGCTCACCGCCACGTCGTAGTCGCGCTGGTTGACGATGGTGCTGGCGTTGAGATCCGACAGCTTCTCGCGTGCGTTCCACAGCGGTTCGAGCGTCTTCAGCTCGACCGGCGTCGGGTTGAAATCGGAGATCTTGAGCACGTCCTGCTCGCTGGACGAAAAGCGGCGCAGCATGGCGCGTTTCTCGTTCTTGTTGAAGAAGATCTCGATCACCGGATCGGTCTGGTAGCCATCGAGTACGCCGTCCTGGTCGCCGTCCTCACGCAGCAGGCCGAAGCTGTCGATGAACAGCGAATTGAGCGTGCCCACCCATTCCGCCTTGTTCTTTGCCGCTGTCGCATCCGCCTTGAACGGATCGTAGACCGCCTGGAACACCGCGCCCACGCCTTCCTGGTTATTGGCGACCACCGCCGCCGCGGAACCGGACGCCACGCGTTCGATGATGTTTTCGAACACCGTGGTCAAGGCCGCTTCCAGTGCGCCGGGGTTGGACACGAAGAAGTAGTTGTCCGGCAAGCCGTCGCCGCCCTCGACTTCGGTGCCATGACTGTCGCGTACGTCCCATTCCTTGTCGAGATTCGGCTTGTCATTGCCATCCTCGTCGGTGAAGCCGCCCCACTTGGCCGCGTACAGCAGCGGGTTCTCGAGAAGGTCGGCGGTCGTCGAATTGGAGACTGTGAACGTATAGGACTGCGCGCCACGCTGGCCGCCGGTTTCGGACAAGGCGCGGCAATTGGTGCAACCGAGCACGCCGGAGGCGTCGACGTAGTTGGCGCCGAGGATGCCGGAATAGGCGTGGAAGCCGTTCAGGGTCGTGCCGCTGATGATGAAGCCGAACAACTGGCCGTTGGCGGTCGACTGTGCGACGGCCTTGGTGGTGATGGTGACCGTGGCGGGCGCGACGTTGGTGTTGACCACGTAGTCCAGCGTGCCCCACATGTCCTGGTCGAAGTCGCCGCCTTCCTCGGAGTCTTCCCAGTTGATGTAGAACTTGCCGTGGAAGATGCCGGTACCGGATTTCTCCACCGGGAAGTTCACGCTCGGCACGCCGGTGGCGGTGTCGATGTCGGCGGTACCGTCGGGAGTGGTATTGGGCAGCCCAGCGCCGGCCCGGTCGGTCGGATCGACCTCGGTGTGTTTACGCACCACCTTGAAGTCGACCAGGGTACCGCCGCCGTTGTTGAAGATCAGGCGGTAGGCCGGCAATACGCGCACCTTCTTGGAGGTGCCGTCCGGGCCGATGGGGATTTCTATGGTCGGCACCGAGGTGGCCAGCGCCACGCCATAGGTGTTGATCTTCTGGTTGTTGGCCAGGTCGGAGCGCATGTCGTGGGTGTGCGCGTACCACGCCATGCCGGCCATGTGGTAGGAGCCGACACCGGTGGGCGCCTCGGGGCAGATGCCAAATACCGTGCCGAGATCGGAGACGGTCTTCTGCGTGCAGAACTCGTCGATGGTGGTGCCCGCACGGCCGGAGAAGTAGTTGTTGCCGGTGATGCCTTCGTCGTCGCCGATCAACTTGGTCTCCGCCGCCGGCGTGGTCGAGCCGAAGATGCTGCTGGTGGTCTGATCGTTGTCGTAGGTGCTGACGCTGGCGTTGAAGGCAATGATGTTCAAGGACGCGCAGGCGTTGTTGGCGTTCAAGGGATCGGTAGTCCAGGCGACGTCCGTCATGCCCGGGAAGGTGCCGGTATCGGACGGGTCGAAGGCCGAGGTCGGCGCGCGCGAGGTGCTGACCGCGAAATAGCGCAGGGTCTCGAGGTAAATCTCCGACATCGGGTTGCCCCATGACCGGCACTTGCCCTGGGTGATGGCGGCCTGCTGGAAGCCGCAGTCATCGGAGCCGCTGGCGGTTGCGCCAAAGTAGGTGCCGTCGCCGTAGCGGTAACCCCACATGCGCATGATGTTGAGGGTGTTGATGATGCCGCCGGTTGAAGGCGCGGCCTTGAAGGTGCCGTCGGTAGTGCTGTTGATCTCGTCGTTCATGTCGCCGACGGCCTTGCGCAGCGCACCGCCGGAAATGTTCTTGCTCCAACTGCCGGTCACCAGGCCGAACTTGATGAGGCCGGTTTCACCGTAGCGCTGCAAGAGGCCGGTCGGCTTGCGGTTGCCGCTCGGATAGGACTGGCAGTTCTCGCGGTTTTGCGACGCATCGAAGTAGGTCGAGTCGCACACCACCACGCGCACGATGCGTTCCGGGCTGCTGCCGGCGGTCAGCAGACGCAGGGAGTTCGGCGGGTCGCTGGATACCGAGTCCAGGCCCGACTGCGCGGAGTTGTTGCTGTTGGCGTTGTCGCCGTGTTCACTCTCCCAGGTGCACTGCCAGCGTTCGTTGGCGGCCCACAGCTGGCGATTGCCGAACACGATGCGCATGGTTGGCAGCGAGGTCGAATTCTGTGATACAGCGGTCGAGCCATCGTAGCTGGTATTGCAGATGGTGATGCCTTCGCCGGCGTCGTCGTAGCCGTTGTCGTTGCCACCGTTGCTCTTGTCCGTCATCTGGCTGTCGAACGGCGTGAGCTTGTCCAGATCCTCCAGGTTGTAATACTTGGTGAAGCTATGCGCGTCGGTCGGCAGGTGTGCACGTTCGAGCACCGTGCTGCTGGCGTCATCGGTGGAACGCATGCCGCCGTAGAGCAGCTTGCGCACGATGTCCATGCGCGTCATGGTCGCCCAGTTCAAAAAATTGCCGCTGAACTTGTCGTCCTGGTCGCCCACGCAGTAGTGCTTGTTGTCGCCGCTATCGGTGTGGCCGGTCGGCTGGAAGCGCTGGTTGGTGTCGCTGTACTCGTAGCACAGGCGCGAGTGGAAGTAACCGTAGTATTCGAAAGTGTCGTCGTAGGTGGTTTCCGTCACGCCATCGGCGTCGACGTCCGAAAAATCGTTATAGGCCTTGAAGAAATACTGGTGGTCGCGCGACATCGACAGCATCACCAGCGGCGTGATCTGGGCGACCGCCGAGATCGGGCTGGCCGCGTAGTTGGACATCAGCGCACCCGAGATCTGCGCGGCGCGCACGTCCAATGACAGCATCGCGGGCAGGAACGCCAGGCTCAGGAACAGGCCGTGTACCACGCGCGCAAGGCGGCCCGAAATCGTCTTCGTACTGTTGCTCATCATGAAGTCCTCGTTTCGACGGCTCGGCCGTCACCTCACCAGCGCACGGTATTCCGCGCCGGTAATGAGTTGTGCGTTGCCGGGGGCGGCGCCACGCGAGCGCAGATCCAGGAAGGTCAGGGCATTGCCGTTGCTGGCGCCGGCGCCGGTGGTGCCGGCACCGACCTGCGCGCTGCCGCCTTCCACCAGGCGCGTCTGCAGGTAGGTCACCCAGATGTTGGCGAACATGTCGTTGGTGTCCACCACGTTGTCGTTATTGAGATCGTGCTTGAAGCGGATGTCGGGGTCGCGCGTGAAAGTTGGCGGCCCCACGCCGTCGAGCGTGCCGTTCTCGTTGGTGTCGAAGTGCACGGCCCAGTCGACCGGAAACACGTCGGCTGGAATGTCGTATTCCTTTTGACCGACGCCGCCCAGCGAGGGCGGCCAGCCGCCGTTATACATGTGCTGGGACAGCACGTCGCCGATGGCGGTGCGTGCGCCCTCGGAATTCTGAAAGGCTCGGCGCAGCAGCACGGTGTTGGTGGTCATCTTGAGATCGACCGTGGTGGTGCGCATGGCGACCACCGCGATCATGGTCATGACCAGCAGCAGCACCAGCGTGATGACCAGCGCAATACCTTTCTGGGTGGCGCGACGCGGCGAACGACGGTGACTTTTCATCGCTTATCCTCGCGTGGTGTTACGGATCTGGACCGAGAAGTTGTACTGTTTGCGGCCGTAGTGGCGATCGGCGGCGACCGGCGTGTAATCGAAATTGCCGTAGAGCTTGAAGCTGCGGTTGTCGGTGTGGGTGACGTCGTACTCGGTGCCGCGCACGATGAGCGACACCTGCACATTGACGATGCGCGGCCAGTCGGCGGCGGCAATCGACGACGCCGCGTAGTACTGGATCTTCGGCACCGCCGCGTCGCTCAACTTGCCGAAGGTTGCCTGCAACTGCTCGACGCCGGACACCACGTCTTCCTGCACCAGCGAGGTGCCGCTCAACACCAGGCGCGTGAGGGTGGGCGTGGAGTCGTCCGCGGCGTCGCATACGCCGGCCGTACCGAGATCCTGGGACGCGCAATTGCGGATGAAATAGATCACCGTCATCACGTGCCAGTTGGCTTGGTAGATCGGCTCGGGAGTTTCGTAGATCGTGCTCGGCAGCGAAGTCAGGCTGCTGCCCTTGAACAACACGCCCTCGGCGCCGACGCGGGTGCGCAGGTAGACATCCCCCGCGACGATGGCGGCCGACGGAGTGCGGTCCGGCCCGGCGTAGCGAACGACAAGCACGTCGGTATTGGGTTTGTAGTCACCGGCAGGAATACAGCTCAGAGGTGAGCTGGCGGCGCCTTCCAGGGCGAAAAAGCCGACGTTGGACACGGCGATCGACTGCGTGCACAGCGTCGAGGCGATGGGCAGGGCGGCGAGCGTCGCGTCCTTGGTGATACGGTCCGGTTCCACACCGCCCCAGTGGTCACCCATGCGCAGGTGGTACTGGATCTGGTTGAGGGCGTAGCGCGCATTTTCGTCCAGCACGTTGGTGCTTTCCTGCAGGCGGTAGGCGAGCTTGTTGCTGGAGAAGATGCTGAT
Source organism: Pseudomonadota bacterium (assembly GCA_016719885.1). Classification (NCBI taxonomy): domain Bacteria; kingdom Pseudomonadati; phylum Pseudomonadota; species Pseudomonadota bacterium. The sequence continues at coordinate 40,335 of JADJYF010000016.1, forward strand.
GACACCGGACAACAGGATGAGGCCGACGGTGATGGACACCATCACCTCGACCAGTGTCATACCGGATTGGTGACCTAAACGCGTGTTGCTCATGATTGTGGTCCGTAGTCGTCGCATCATTCCGCACTGTCGATGACGGGTACGACCGTCATGACGAAACGCTGGGTGAATTTGTTGGCGTCGGACTTGCCCGACTTGCCGACGTCGTCGTCGCCCACGGTGCGCTCCTGCCACTGCACTTTGATCGCGTAGACGTCGCCGGTGTTGTCGCACGCCCAGGCGCCGGAGGCACCGTCATTGGGAGTGGCGTCGCGACACACCACGCCATCGCCGAGCGGCAGGGCGTCCTGGTTGGACTGCACCGGCGCGTTGTCCTGGTGGTAGTTCCAGGTCTTGAGGTCATAGGCGGCGCGCTCGATCGAGGTGCATTCCAGGGTCGCGCAATCGGGCGTCGTTGTGGTCGGAATCGAGGTGTCCTTGACGTTGTACAAGCCCTTTTGCACGGCGTAGGGGTTGGCACGCATGAGGTCGGCCATCGATTCCACCTGGCTGACCGCGATGGTGCGCAACTGCGAACCGTGGGTGAAGCGCATGCCGGCCACCTGCAGTCCGGCGATGCCCAACAGGCCGATGGAGAAGATCACCACGGCGATCAGGATTTCTACCAGGGTGAAGCCCTGCGCTCGACGCATCACGGACATGTGAAGGCGCTCCCGTTCGGTTGCTTGTCTATGGACGACACGCGTCCGGTGGTACTCACGGCAACGCCCTTGGCATAGGCGGCGCCACGGAAATCGCACAGCGTGAAAAAGCTCGTGGCACGGGGGCAGGTTTCGAGCGTGGCGATGTCGGCATTGGTGTTGCAGCGGACCGAGCCGTCGCCGACGAAGGCGATGATGTCCTTGACGCTGTCCGCCGGCGTCAGCACGTTGGTGCCGACGAATGCCGGCAGCACCGATACCACGCAGTCGGTGGTGGCGTCCTGCGCGCAATCGTCCACCCCGCTTCCGCCGCTATCGATGTCGCTGTCATTATTTCGGTCAATGAACAGGATCCAGCCCTTGCTCCACGGCTGGCCGCTGCTGTAGCCATCGCAGCTCGTGCCGTTGCTGGACAGGCACACCACCGCCCGCGCGTTGAGCTTGATGGCCTCGCTGCGGGCGTGGTTCAGGGTGGTGGAGAAGCTGTTGATCTGGGTGGTCAGGCGGCTGTTGTAGATGTAGGCCTGAATGCCGGGCACGCCGACCCCAAGCAACACTCCGAACACCGCGACCGTGATCATGAGCTCGATGATGTTGAAGCCGCTTTGTCTTTTCATGCCGGGAGTATCGTCACCGTGGAAGGGCTTTTCATCCCGTATCCGATGAACGTGGCAATTCGCACCGTGAGCGGCGACGCGCCGCCGCCAGGTGTGAAATGCCTCACAGGTGGCGTGCACGGACCTCAATCACGGCGGTGCGCGGCGTCGGCCGCCATCGTTTCTAAATGACAATTATTCTTGTTTGTTCTAGACAGGGTCTAAATGCCGGGTATACTGCCGCCATGTCTCAGAACCCCCTCATGCCGCCGATCGCCCGCGAGGACATCCCGGCCACGCTGCTCCGCTTCGGCATTTCGCCGACGCCGCAGCGTGTCGAGGTGGCGGCACTGGTGCTGGAACGCACCCAGCACCTGTCGGCCGACCAGGTGCTGGCGCGCCTGTCCGGCAGCGACGCATCGGTGTCCAAGGCCACGGTCTACAACACCCTTGGCCTGTTCGCCGAGCGCGAACTGGTGCGTGAAGTGATGGTCGATGCGACCAAGGTCTTCTACGACTCGAACACCTCGCCCCATCATCATTTTTTCAATATCGACGATGGCACCTTGCTGGACGTCGCCTCGGGCGAAGTGGTCATCGACCAGTTGCCCGCCGCGCCGGCCGGTACCCGCACCGACAGCGTCGACATCGTGATCCGCGTCCGCAATCAATCCTGAGGCAAAATTTGCCGATTCATCGCGTCGCCCGCATTGACGGCCGGGTGTTGCATTGCGATGATTGCGCCCCGTCCGCGACCCGGCCCAAGGCCGCGCGGATCAAGTGCCTCAAGGCACCTCGCTCCGCTGCCGGAGTAGCTCAGTTGGTAGAGCAGCGCATTCGTAATGCGAAGGTCGGGGGTTCGATTCCTCTTTCCGGCACCATCCCACCTTTCCAGACCATCCAGCGACGTCCGAGATTGCCGAAAAAATAGCAAGGGCGGCGTACTGCGCCAGCCCCCTTTGGCGGAAGAGCTCGTTCTCCAAGCGGCCGAAGAAGCCGTCACCGGTTGCCTTGCTTCGGCGGCAGGCATTGCGGGACATCGAGCGGGTCAAACCTGCATCATCAATTCGAGACAGCCAGGCCGGCCATCGACATTGGCGCCACGATCTGAATGCACGACGGGGCGGTCAGGGCCGTTGGCGACGTCTCGATGGCCATGTCGATCATCGTGTTCACGAGTGCAGCGTAGGGACTCGGTCCCAGCGACCCGCTGAAGACCAGAGTGTCGAAGCGGTCGATGTTGTCGGTGAGACACTTCTGATCCGGCACGGCTGACCAGGAACCGTGATTGATCAGATTGGCCGTAGCTCTGCGCACGGTGAAATTCCTACGCAAGATTGCCTCGCTGTTGGTGGTCCAGGTATCAAGCCTTCAAGGCGTTGTTGGTCGGATAGTCCCATCGCCGAGTGATCGCCTTCGCACGCTTGCCGCGCTTGATGCAGGGCCTCGACCGTGCGCGCAGTCCCGTTGCACGCATACATGACCTGCCTCGAACTCATCCAAGAGCGTGTTCGCTCAGCACCTGCCTGCGCGTCAAATTTCCTCAATTTAAAAAAGCTTGAAATGCGTTGCGCTAAAAGATAGATATATCGTCCATCTTTAATAGCGACGGCACGCACTCACCCGTGCCCACCAGCGGAGAAAGCCCATGCTGCTTTTGTCGAGGAAGATTGGCGAGAAATTGCTGGTCGGGGAAAACGTCGCAATCACCATACTCGGCGTCTCGGGCCGGCACGTGCGCATCGGCATCGAATCCCCGCAGCGCATTCCCATCTACCGGGAAGAGGCCGTGCACAAGCATCCGCGTGCCTCGATCACCGCGACTCGCGATTGATTTACTCCCTCGACTCAAACCAGTGCAAGGACAACACCGTATGTTGCCGCATCACGCCAAGAAAACTGCCGGTCAGGTGAAACGAAAAACATTGTGCGCACGCGTCGTGCGGGCAGGTGCCTTGTATCTCGCCGGCCTGCTCGCCGGCGGCGCGGCGCTGGCCGAAACGCGCGAGTTCGAGATGACCATCGAAGACACGCGCATGACGCTGGTCGACAAACAGGACTTTCATACCTTCGCCTTCAATGGCCAGGTGCCGGGACCGCTCATCCACGTCAAGGAGGGTGACGACATCACGGTCAAGGTCATGAACCTGACTTCCTTACCCCACACCATTCACTGGCACGGCCTGCTCCAGCGCGGCACCTGGCAGAACGACGGCGTGCCGGGCGTTACCCAGGAAGCGATCAAGCCGGGCGAGGATTTCACGTATCACTTTGCCGCCGCGCCCGCCGGCACCATGTGGTACCACTGCCATGTCAACGTCAACGAACACGTCGCCATGCGCGGCATGTGGGGGCCATTCATCATCGACCCGCGCGAGCCGACGCCGCTGGAGAAAACCGTCACCCGCGACTTCATCCTCATGCTTTCGGACTGGGACGGAAAGTGGGCGGACAAGCCGGGTTACGGCGGTGTGCCGGGCGACGTCTTCAACTACTTCACCATCAACGGCAAGGCTTATCCCGAAACCCAGCCGCTGCGCGTCAAGAAAGGCGATGTGCTGCGTGTGCGCCTGATAGGCGCGGGCGAGCTCATCCATTCCATCCACATCCACGGGCACGTTTTCAAGGTCGCGTTCAAGGACGGTCACGCGCTGCCGGCGCCCTACGACGCCGACACCATCATGGTCGGGCCGGGTGAGCGTTATGACCTCATCTTCGAGGCCGACAACCCTGGTCTGTGGATGGTTCATGACCATGTCGACTCGCACACGGTCAACGGCGAAAAACCGATGGGCGGCATCATGTCCGTCATCGAGTATGAAGAAATAGACCCCAAGCCGGCCCTTTATGAATGGAAGGACAAGCAGTTCCAGCCGGATTTCTATTACGAACAATCCTTGAAGCTGCCCTACGGATTGCATACCCCGGCCCTGTTCAAGGGCACGGCGATCCAATGAACGACAGGAGACAGGTCATGCGCCATGTGCTGCCCGCGCTGCTGCTGGTCTCGTCGATGGCTGTTGCCGCCGACGGCCCGCAGTTACTGAAACAACAATGCGCCGAATGCCATGCGCTCACCGCGCCGGCGCAAACGGACGTCGAGCGACTGTGGTCGCGCAAGGGACCGGACCTCCACTACGCCGGTGACAAGTTCCAGCGCGCCTGGCTGGTCGCCTGGCTGGAGGCCCCGACCCGCATACGCCCGGGCGGTGAGTTCTATCGGCATCATCTCAAGGACGGCGCGGAAGGTGACGTGATCGACGAGGCGTCGCTCGCCGTGCATCCCAAGCTCGACCACGAAAGCGCCGAGGCGGTCGCCGATGCCTTGCTCGCGCTGCGCGTGCCGGGCCTGGTCGAAAGCGGCGCCTACAAGGGCGCGGCCGTCAGCGCCACCATTGGCTCGATGTTCTTCGGCAAGTTGCGCGGTTGCGCCGCCTGCCACGAGGACGCGCCGGGCAAGGGCGGCGTGTCGGGGCCCGAACTCCACACCGCGAGTACCCGGCTCAACGCCGACTATGTCTACAGCTACATCAAGCGGCCGCAGGCCTTCGACCCCCATGTGTGGATGCCCGATGCCGGCCTCGGCGAAAGCGATCTGCAACGCCTGACCGGCTACCTCATGCAACTCAAGAGCGGAGCCAAACCATGAACCGCCATCTCGCACCTCTTGCCTTCGTGCTCAGTCTCGCGCCGCTGGTCGCAGGCGCCGCCAGCGCGTTTCCCGAGGCCGAGCGCAATTACGACACCTACTGTGTGCAGTGCCACGGCGTGCATCGCAACGGTCGCGGCGTCAATGCCGCGCACATGTCGGTGCAACCACGGGATCACACCGACAGCAAGGCGATGAACGACGTGCCGAATGACGAGATGTTCAAGGCCATCAAGGAGGGGGGACTCGCGGTGAACAAATCCATTCTCATGCCGGTGTGGGGCAAGGTGCTCAGCGATGACGAAATTCACCAACTCGTCGATTACCTGCGCGAGATCTGCAAGTGCGGCACTTGAGCGCATCGGCGAACGAATTGACAGCAAACAACACGAGGGGCAAGACATGAATCGATATCTGCAACTGACGCTGGCGGCAGGCCTCGCGAGCCTGGTCGCGCTGCCAATGACAGCCGGTGCCGAGGTGGTCAAGGTGACCTTGAACAGCAAGGAAGTCGACCTGCCGATAGACAACAAGGGCACGACCTACAAGGCCTGGACTTTCGAGGGCAAGATTCCCGGGCCGGTGGTGCGGGTGAAGGAGGGCGACACCGTCGAGTTCACGCTCATCAACGACAAGTCGAACAAGAACTCCCATTCGATGGACTTCCACGCCGCGCGCGCCGACGTCGTAACGGATTTCGCGCCGATCAAGCCGGGCGAGACCAAGCAGTTCACCTTCAGCGCCGACTACCCGGGCGCATTCTTCTACCACTGTGGCGCCGACCCCATGATGCAGCACATCGCGCGCGGCATGTTCGGGTTGATCATCGTCGATCCCAAGGATACGGCCGCGATGCCCAAAGCGGACCGCGAGTACGTGCTGGTGCAGTCGGAGCTCTACCCAAATCCCGAAGATCGCGAAGCGATGATGGCCAACAAGTGGTCGAACGTGATGTTCAACGGCGGCGTGTTCAAGTACGACCCGGTGCATGACTCCAACGCCACGCGCTGGCTGCAGGCCAAGCCGGGCGAGCGAGTGCGGGTGTACTTCGTCAATGCCGGCCCCAACGAGTTTTCGTCCTTCCATCCGATTGCCGGCATCTGGGACAAGGTCTGGCCGAGCGGCAATCCGCGCAACGAAATGACCGGCCTGCAGAGCTTCACGGTGGGGCCGGGCGACGCGGCGGTGTTCGACCTCATTTCACCCAAGGCCGGCGCCAACGCCATTGTCAGTCATTCGCTCAAGCAGGCCTTGACCGGTGCAATAGCTGTCATCATGTTCAGCGACGATGCCGATCCGAACATGGGTCGCGGCGAACAGATCGTGGTGCGCTGAGCGCGCATGGGCCGCAAGCACGCACACCGGTCGTGGCGCGGACTGCTGTGCGTGCTGGCTCTGTTGCCGTGGGGCGCGGGCGCCGGGCAGGCGGGCGCCTTGGCCGCCGACGTGTCGGTTGCCGGGCATGAGCATGTCCATGCTCATGCCAGTGGCGCGGCCCACGCGCGCTATACCTGTCCCATGCACCCGCAGGTGCAGGCCAACGCGCCGGGGCGTTGCCCGATCTGCGGCATGGACCTCGCCCTGGCGCCGAACAGCGACGCTCGCGATGACGCGCCCGCTCGGGAGGTGATGGCGACGGTCGCGGTTTCGCCGCGCGCCGCGCAGGTGCTAGGCCTGCGTCGCGCGACCGTCGAGACCCGCGACATCGCAGCGCAGGTCGCCACCTATGCGCGGGTGGTGGCCGACAGCGTCAATGAAAGCATCGTGTCGGCGCCGGCGGAAGGTTGGATCCGCGCGTTGCACGTCAATCAACTCGGCGCGCGCGTGGAGGCCGGCGCGCCGCTGTTCGAACTCTACGCGCCGGAGCTGCAGCAGCGGCAGCGCGATTACATCGATACCCTCAATCGCCGCGACCAGATGCTCGCGACCCTCACCAGCATGGAGGGACAAAACGGGCAACTCCTGGCGAGCCTTGCGCGCGAGCGCAAGCGCCTGCGCGACGCTCTGCTGGAACTCGGCATCGCGCGCGCCTCGCTCGATGACATCGAACGCCTGCGGCGGGTGCGCGACAGCCTGACCGTGGTCGCGCGCGGTGACGGACAGGTCACGCGGCTGGAAGCGCGTGTCGGTCAGGCGGTGGCGCCGGGTGAAGCCTTGTACCGCCTGCTTGATGGCGGACGCACGGTGCTGGAAGTGATGTTGAGTCCGCGCCAGCGCGCGGCGCTGCAGGCGCCGGTGGAATTGTCGGTCGCCGAGTCCTCGGCGCCGCGCACCGTGGCGCTGGATGGGGCGCTGTTCGATGCCCGAGCACAGAGCTATGGCGTGCGCATCGCGGTCGCGGATATCGGCAGCCACGCGCCCGGCGAAGTGCTGGCCGTGACCTTGCGCGGCGCCCGTCTCACCCTGCCCAGCGTTCCGCGCGCGGCGCTGCTGGAGGACGGCGTCGGCGCGTTCGTGGTGGTTGCGGATGGCCGCGAAACGATGCGCCTGCGGCGCGTCGAGGTCGCCGCCCGCGACGAAGCCTGGGTCGGTGTCAGGCACGGCCTTGGCGTCGGCGAAAGCGTGGTGGTCGATGGTCAGTACCTGCTGGATGCGGCAGCGACCCTGACGACGAGTTTCGGCGCCGCGGACGCGCATTGAGCCATGCGCCTGGCCGCCGTCATTGCGTGGTCGGTGCGCGCGCGTCACCTGGTCGTTACGCTGACGCTGCTGGCCGCGTGCGCCGGCGCGGTGGCCCTGCGCCACGCGCCGCTCGATGCGCTGCCCAACGTCGCCGAGCCGCAGGTCATCGTGCGCACCGCCTATGCCGGGCGCACGCCCGAGCAGGTCGAACGGGATGTCGCCTACCCGCTGGCCACCGCGCTGGCCTCGGTGCCGGGCGCGGTGGCGGTGCGCGGCGTATCCATGGTCGGCGAGTCCTTTCTCTACGTGGTATGCGACGCCGATGCCGACGCGGAAGCGACCCGCACGCGCGTCGCGCAGCGTCTGCAGGAAGTGCAACCACGCCTGCCCGCGGGTGTGACACCGACGCTGGGCCCAGATGCGAGCGGCGTCGGCTGGGTTTACCAATACGCGCTGGTCGCACGCGGCGCGGCGCTGTCGCCCGGTGCGCTGGGCGCCTTGCAGACCACCTACCTCGCGCCTGAATTGCAGAGCCTGCGCGGTGTCGCCGAGGTCGCGACGGTCGGTGGCCAGGCGCGCGAATTCCGCGTTGACATCGATCCGCGCCGCGCCTTCGCCCATGGCCTCGCGCCGCAGGCCGTTGGCGAGGCGATCGTCGCCGCCAACGTCTCCAGCGGCGGCGGCGCACTCGACCTCGGCCAGCGCCGCGTGATCGTCGCCGCCGACAATCGCCTGCGCAGTCTCGACGAATTGCGCGCCGTGCCGCTGCTGAGCGAGGGCGGTGCGCTGCGTCTGGACGATGTGGCGCAGCTCAGTGAAGGTCCGGCGGCGGCGGCGGGCTTCACCGATCTCGATGGCCACGGGCCGGCGGTGGGCGGCATCGTGATCGCGCGCCAGGGTGAGAACGTGCTCGACGTCACCACGCGGGTCAAGGCGCGACTCGCCGAGTTGGCCCGTGGGCTGCCGGACGGTGTGCACCTCGAGCCGGTATACGATCGCTCGACCCTGGTCGTCGACGCGCTCGGCAATCTGCGCGCACGCCTGCTGGAGGAAGTGGCGGTGGTGTTCGCGGTGTGCGTGCTGCTGCTCGGTTCGCTGCGCGCGGCGGGCGCCGCGGCGCTGGTCTTGCCGGCCGGCCTCGGCGTGGCGGCGCTGGCGCTCGCCTGGCAGGGCGTCGAGCTCAACATCATGTCGCTCGGCGGCGTTGCAATCGCGCTCGGCGCGATGACCGATGCCGCCATCGTCATGACCGAGAACGTCACGCGCCGCCTGGCGCAGCGCGGCGCGGCCGAATCAAGCCTCGATGCTATCACGCGCGCCGCCGTCGAAGTCGGCCCGGCGCTGTTCTGGTCGCTGCTGCTCATCACCCTGTCGTTCCTGCCGGTGCTCTTGTTCGGCGGTCGCGAAGGACGCTTGTTTGCGCCGCTGGCCCTGACCAAGACCTGGCTCATGGCGGTTGCCTGCCTGCTGGGCGTGACACTCACGCCGGCGCTGTTGGCGCTGCTGGTGCGCGACGGCGACGACGAAGCGCGCAGCGCCTGGCTGCGTCGTCTGCAGGACGCTTACCGCGCACTGCTGGAAGCAACCCTGGCACGGCCGCGCACGCTGGCGCTGCTGGCGGTATTGGCCTTGCTGTCGGTGCTGTGGCCGCTGTCGCGCATGGGTGCCGAGTTCATGCCGCCGCTGGACGAGGGCGACCTGCTCTACATGCCCACCACCGCACCCGGCATGACCGCCACCCATGTGCGCGAGGTTCTGCGCCGCACCGACGCCTTAATCGCCGAACTGCCCGAGGTCGAGAGCGTGTTCGGCAAGGCCGGACGCGCCGACACCGCTACCGATCCGGCACCGCTTGCGATGCTCGAGACCACCATCCGCCTCAAGCCGCGTGAGGCGTGGCGGCCGGGCAAGACCAGCGCCGACCTCATCGCCGAACTGGACGAAAAACTACGCCTGCCGGGCTTGTTGAACAGTTGGGGCTACCCGATACGCACGCGCATCGCGATGTTGGCGAGCGGTGTGAAAACGCCTCTCGGACTGCGTATCAGCGGGCCCGACAGTCACACGACTGAAAAGGCCGCCATCGCCGCCGCCGCCGCGCTCGGCGAGCTGCCCGAGGTGCGCAGTGCCATCGCATCGCGCGCCGGCCAGGGCGAGTATCTCGACCTTCGACTCGATCGTGCGCGCGCTGCGGCGCTGGGTATCGATGCCGCCGCGCTCGGCCGCTACGCCGAGTTGCTGACCGGCGCCGAGGCCGTAAGCACCGTCAACGGCGAAGGCGCGGAGCGTATCGCTGTCACCCTGCGCATCGCGCCCAGCCTGCGCGCCTCGCTAGCCGAGCTGCGGGAATTACCGCTGGTGACGGCCAACGGTGCGGTGCCGCTGGCCGATGTCGCGACGCTGACCCGTCGCCACGGCCCGAGTGAGATCCTGAGCGAGGGCGGGCGTCCGGTCAGCTATGTGTACGTGAATGTCGCGCACGGCGACGCAACGCGGGTCATGGCCGCCGCGGCGCCGCGACTCGCCGCGCTCGGCCTGCCCGGCGGCGTTTCCATCGCCTGGGTCGGCGATCACCAGGACTACACGAGCGCGATGCAGCGCCTGGCGTTGATCGCGCCGCTGGTGGCGTTGGCGGTGGTGGCGATGCTCTATGCGGTGTTTCATGACATGGCACGCGTCGCTCTCGTCCTGTTCACCCTGCCGTTTGCGCTGGTGGGCGGCCTGTGGCTGGTCCACCTGCTCGACTTCCAGTTTTCCGTGGCGGTGGCGGTGGGGCTCATTGCGCTGGCCGGCGTTGCCGCTGAATTCAGCGTGGTGATGACGCTCTATCTGGATAACGCGGTGCGTGAAGCCGGCATGGCGCTGGATGCAGGCGCATGGCGTCGCGCGGTGCTGGCGGGCGCGGTGCAACGGCTACGCCCCAAGCTCATGACGGTCACCGTGATCAGCGCGAGCCTGTTGCCGGTGATGCTGTCCAACGCGGTCGGCTGCGACGTCATGCAGCGCATCGCGGCGCCGATGCTGGGCGGCATGCTGAGCGCACCACTGGTGTCGATGCTGCTGCTGCCCGTCATTTACCACCGCGTGCTGCGCGGCGGGACGGCGCCCGCGGCCGCGCCGCGGGCGGCAGGATCGCTTGCTGCATCTGCCGACTCTGCACCAGATCCTGCAGGCTGAAAGTGGCGAGGTGATCCAGGAAGGCGCGCTGCGCGCCACGCAGCACGTTGCGCAGGGCACAGCGCGGCATCAACGGGCAATCGCCGGCATAGCCCGCCGCCAGGCAATCGAGCACGGCGATGGATTCCTCGCAGTGCTCCACCACCTCGGCGAGGTTGATCTGCTCCGGCTCACGCGCGAGGCGCATGCCGCCGCCCCTGCCGCGCACGGTTTCGATGTAGCCCGCCAGTCCCAGGCGATGCACGACCTTCATCAGGTGGTTGGACGAGATGCGGTAGTTGCGCGCGAGCTCGGCAATGGTCGTCAGTCCGTCGCGCTTGCAGCTGAGATACATCAGCACGCGCAGGCAATAGTCGGTGAAGCGTGTCAGCTGCATGACGGCGGATGTTCGCAGCTCGGCGGCAGGGAGCGCAGGGTTGGCAATTGCGACATAAGCAGGACCGGGCCGGCATGGGCCATGAACGACGACGCGGTCATTATCATGCACGCGGGCGCGATGTACAGCCGAGGGGCGTCGCCCTGACGGGCCGCCAGGCTTTATGACCTCCCGGCGGGTAACTGCCCCTGCCGGCCGCTTTGCACATGGCGGCGACGCGCTCAGAGACCGCCTTCCCGGCGCGAGGGTCGGCTACTTCATTGATGACGGGTACACGTTTGCGCGGCCGGCCTGACTTCGTTGAACGTCAGCGACCAGCCACCGGCAACGTCGCGTTGCTCCGAGTGACTCGCTCGCGGCCCTGACTCGGCGTACCACCGTACCAGCGCCGGAAGGCGCGATCGAAACTGCTGGTATTCGCGTAGCCGAGGGCCTGCGCGACGTCCCCGACTCGATGTCCTTCGTCGAGCATCTCGCGCGCCAGCGTCATTCTCACGCTGTCGATCATCGCCTGGTATGAAGTACCGGCCCCGGTCAGTCGACGGCTCAGGGTCCGCGGCGACAGATTGAGGCGACGCGCCATCGAGTCGAATGCAGGCGGGCCTTGTTGGTCTCCGGCGGTAAAGCTGCCGTGCAGCGCCGCCATGACCGGCGCATCGATACCCGGCGGGCGCATGCACGCGCCACCGGCGACGGCGCGGCATTGCGCCAAGGCGGTCCGCCACAACGTCAGGTCGTGATCGACGTTCGCGATCCCTCGCCAGGCCGCTGGCATCACGAACGCATTGCGACGCGCGCCGAAACGAAACTCGCAGTCATACCAGCGTCGATAGTCCTGCGCTTTCACCAGCGGCTCATGCATCAGCTCGATGGTCAGACCCGCAATATCGCCGGTCCGCATCGAGTGGACATAGGAGACCAGCGACAAAAGCGGCAACTCGAAGAGAATCGGCGCCAGGTCGCCCAGCGGCATGCGCGGCGTGATGGTCAGACTGTAGGCGCGCGCGCCCTGGCGCCCGTGCCAGTCCATGTAGGGCACCCGGCTGTGCATATATCGCGCGAACACATCAATGCCATCGCCGAGTGTTGGCGCGCTTAGCTGCGCCACCGAGATCGGGCCGTGGAAGTGCGCTGACACGCGGTGGGCCCACGCGAGGTGCCAGTCCTTGCGGCGCATCATCGCCAGCGAATTGCGGACGCATGCCAGTTGCTGTGCGACCGTGATCGACCGACCTTCGGTCAGCATTCCCGGCGTCAGCCCGGTGCCGGCGAGGAGGCGCGGGACGTCACGTGTCGCCCGCACCATGAGTTGCACATAGGTGTTGGGCATCGGCAACTCGGCGATCTGAGACATGGGCGTACAGTGGCGTCAGATGCTAAAACGATGGCATCGATGGTGTTGGTGCGTCAAGGCGTCATGACCTAGCCTGAGCGCAGAACCAGTGTCATTCCATTTTGCAGCCATCAAATGCGAGGTGAATCATCTTGAGCACCCCCTTCGACATTACAAGCACGCCGTGGCAGCGATTCACTTTCGAACGGCGCGGCCGCGTGCTGTTTGCGCGAATCACGTCAGATCATCGGATGAACGGTGTCGACGAACAGATGCACGAGGAATTCGCGCGGATCTTCACCGATCTGCAGCGGGACGATGGCAGTGACATCATCGTCTTGTCCGCCGTTGGTCGCGCGTTTTGTGCCGGCGGCGACTTCGACTGGTTTGAACAGCAGATTGACGACCCGGCGCGCTTCCGCGCGATCGCATGGGATGCGAAGCGCATCGTCGGTTCGCTGCTCGAACTCGAAAAGCCGATCATCTGTCGTCTAAACGGAGCAGCCGCGGGCCTCGGCGCCTCGATAGCCCTGCTGTGCGACATGATCGTCGCAGACGAAAAGGCGCTGATAGGCGACCCCCATGTGAAGGTCGGCCTGGTCGCGGGCGACGGCGGCGCACTCATCTGGCCACAGCTGATTGGGTATGCGCGGGCGAAAGAACTGCTGATGACCGGCGATATGTTGACGGCGGCGCAGGCCGCACAGATGGGCCTGGTCAACTACGCCGTGCCGGCCGAGCAACTCGATGCCAAGGTGGACGAACTGATCGCGAAGCTCGAAGGCAATCCGAAATTCGCGGTCCGCTGGACCAAGACCGTCACCAATATTCCGTTGCGCGCGCTGGCGGCCCAACTGATGGACGCATCGATCGGATGGGAAACGGCCTCCAATCATCTGAAGGATCGACGGGAAGCAGTAAGGGCTGCGCGCGAGAAGCGCCCCCCGCAGCTGATCGGAGAATAGTCCAGACTCGCGCGGCGTGCGCCAGCGGCGCACGCCGGTATCCATGCGCCGAGGTGCTCGCCATGTTCGAACAGTCCGTCCACGACGAAGCTGCACACGTTACTGAAATCCGGCGCCAGTTGCGGCGTTTCGTAGCGGCAAAGATGCCGCGCGAAAAGCGTATTGCGTGGGATCGGGCGCATACCTGGGACCGGGCCTTGTTCGCCGAGATAGCCGACATGGGACTGATCGGCCTGACCGTGCCCGAGGAGCATGGCGGCGCCGGCGTCGACATCACGGCGGCCGTCGCCGTCATTGAGGAACTGGCGCAGGGCGGCACGTCGCTCGCAGGCCCGTACATCCACGCCGCGTTCTACGGCGGCATGAACCTGGCCGAAAACGGTTCTCCGGAGCAGAAGAAACTGCTGCCTGGCATCGTGGCGGGCAAGACGCTGCTGGCCTACGGCCTGTCCGAGCCGAATGTCGGCGGCGACCTTGCGAGCGTCGAGACCACCTCGCGCCGAGATGGCGACGAAATCGTCATCAATGGCGCCAAACGCTGGTGCACCGGCGCGGACTGGGCGCATTACATCTACTGCCTGACACGCTCCGGCGATCCGTCCGCGCGCCATCAAAACCTGAGCTTCGTGCTTGTGCCGACCGATGCGCCAGGTGTCAGCATGACTCCGCTCGAGCATCTGAACCTGCGCTATACGGCGAGCATGGACGTCCATTTCGACGATGTTCGCTTGCCAGCCTCGGCGATCGTTGGGGGACAGGCGATGTGGAACCGCGGTTGGGAGTTGCTGGCGGGACGCGCGCTGGATGTCGAGAAGATAGAGATCACGGCCCTCGGTTACGGCATTGCCCGCGCCGCGCTCGAAGAAGCCTGGACCTATGCACAGGAACGCCGGCAGTTCGGCAAGCGCATCGCCGATCATCAGGTGATTCGGCACAAGCTGGTCAACGCGCGCACCCGGCTTGCGGCATGCCGGCACATGCTCTACCACGGCGCCTGGTTGGCGGATCGGGGCTTGCCGTGTTCGGTCGAAACCAGCATGGCCAAGCTGTTCTGCGCTGACGTCGGCGTCGAAATTGCGCTGGCCTGTCAGCAGGTCATGGGCGCCTACGGTCTGTCCGACGCCTACGACATGGAACGTAATGTCCGCGATTTGCTCGGCATGCCGATCGTCGGCGGATCATCGGATATCCAGAAGAACAACCTCGCCAGGATGCTGCGGCTGTGAAGCCGCCGCTTGTGCGTTCATCCATGGCACAAGACGTCTTGATGCCAACGTCCTCTTCGACGTCGCGGGCATGGGCGCCGGGCCGCGCGACGTGGGCGCGAATGTGACTGCCCGGTGCTGATGAATCTCGACGTCGGTTCGAGCGCGGAGGACGAGTCGCCGCGGACAGGTCGTGCGCCCCGAGAGTCCGGACGACTGGCATCTCAACCAAAACGGAAGGAGCTGTAATCCGACGCCACGATGCGATCGAGCTCTTGCATGTAGGCGGCCATGCCGCCCATGTAGAACATCGAGGCGCGCGGCTTGCCGGGCACGTTGGCGCCGTTGATCCAGCTGTCGACCTGAGGGAAGAGTGTCTGGGCCATGCCGTCGTGGCAGACCTTGACCCACGCATCTTCTGCCGCCGCGTCGGTGTCTATCCTGCTGTGACCCTGTGCCCGCGCGTGGGCAATGAGTGTCGTCATCCAGTTGACCTGGTATTCGTGTACCAAGGGCTGGCTGGTGAACGGGCCGAAAGGCCCGAAAATCATGAACAGGTTGGGAAAGTCGGCGATGGTCATGCCGATGAAACCGTGCGGACCGTCGGCCCACTTGTCCTTGAGGCGCCGGCCGCCGCGTCCGATCGTTTCTATCTTGAGATAATTGCCGGTGACGGCGTCGAAGCCGGTCGCGAAGATGATGACGTCCACCGCGATTTCCTCGTTCGCGGTGCGAATGCCGTGCTCGGTGATGGCAAGGATGGGCGCGGCCTTGACGTCGACCAGCGTGACATTGTCGCGGTTGAAGGTCTCGTAATAGCCATCCACCGCCAGCGGTCGCTTGGCGTAGAGATCATGGGGTGTAAGCCTGGCGGCGACCGCCGGGTCGCGCACGAGCTGGCGGATCTTGGCGCGAATGAAATCGGTCGCGGTGTCGTTGGCGGCCTTGCTGACGATGATGTCGCCGAAGGTTTCGAGCATGAAACCGAAGCCGCCGCCCTTGTTCCAGGCCTTTTCATAGATGCGTTCGCGTTCCGCGTCCGACACGCTCATGGCCGGCGTGGTGCTTTCTTCGAGCCCGAACACCGAGGCCGAGTCGAGCGCCCAGGCCACGAAACCGTCGCGGTCCGCATCCATGCGCGCACGCTTGTCGGCGGGAAAAGGCGTCAGGCCCAATGGCACCACGTATTGCGGCGTGCGTTGCATCACGTAGAGCTGCGCGACTTCGGGGGCTATCTCGGTGACGATTTGTATGCCGGTCGAGCCGGTGCCGATCACGGCCACGCGCTTGCCCGCCAGCGTCACGCCGTCTTGCGGCCAGCGCGCGGCATGGTGGATCTCGCCCTTGAATTTTTCCATGCCGTCGAAGGCCGGCATGTTGGTCGAGGACAAGAGCCCCACGCCTTCCAGCACGTAGCGCGCCGCGAAGCGCTCGCCGCCGGCGGTGTCGAGGCGCCACAGCGCGGCATCTTCGTCCCATGCGGCGCGCACGATGCGAGTGTTGAAGTGGATGGAGCGCTTAAGTCGTGCTTGTCGGCGACGGCGTTGAGATAGGCCAGCACTTCGGCCTGGCGCGGATAGCGCTCTGACCAGCGCCAGTCACGGAACAGCTCCGCGTCGAACGAATAGCAGTACACCGCGGCCTCGGTATCGACGCGGCAGCCCGGGTAGCGGTTCCAGTACCAGGTGCCGCCCACGCCGCCGGCATCATCGAAGGCGCGTACCTCGAGCCCCATCTGGTCGCGCAGGCGCTGCAAGGCATACAGACCACCGACGCCGCTGCCGATCACGGCCGCGTCCAGCACCAGGCCGTCGAGTGTAGAGGGAGTGTTGGCGTTCAAGGGCGTAATCCGTGCTGGTTGTCGGTGGTTCGCGCGCGGCGACGCTAGCACGCGATGCCGCCGGTCTCAATTGCGCGATAGGGCGCCGCGGGGCTGGCGTCGCCGCTCAGCCCGGCAACAGGCCGAGATGGCGCCACAGCGGAATGCCGGCCGCGATCGCCACCAGGTAGATGACGCCATAGGCCCACGCCATGGGCCGTGCCTGGCGATGGGAAAACGCCTGTTCCTTGGTGCCGAAATAGAGCGCGAGGTAATAGGCGCTCTGGTAGGGCATGAACCACACGCTGACCGCCGTCGAGATCACCAGCAGCAGCACCATGGGCTTGATGCCCGCCGCGGTGGTGATGGGCACGATGGTCAGCACCAGCAGTGACACCAGCGGAAAGCTCGGCAGCACGAAGCGCGCGGCGTAGATCGACACCGCCAGCAGCAACAGCAGCGTGGTCGGGGATTTCGCCAGCGGCTCGACGTGCGGCGCGATGAGATCGATGAGCCACGCGTCGACGCCGAGATGGTGCACGACGCCGGTCAGGCTCAACACCGTGCCGAGGTAGAACAGGAAGTCCCAGTAGATACTGGCGCGGAACGCCGCGCGGTCGAGCATGTTGGCCGACAGCAGCACCAGGAGGCCGGTCATCGACACCCACGCCACGTCGATGCCGTGCATGGGACTGGTCAGCCAGCCGATCACCGCAATGGCCAGCACGCTGCCGTTGACGACCTCGGCGCGCGACGGCCGACCCAGGGCTTCGAGCTGGGCGTCGACCATGGCGCGCGAGATGCGCGGCGAGCTCTGCGGCCGGTAGAGCAGGTAGGTGACGGCGAGCCCGCTCACGAACGTGACCAGCGCCAGCGGCAGGGCGGCTATCAACCAGCCGGTCCAGGTCACCTCGGCCTGGTCGGCGGCCGGCAGCAGGGCGCGGCCCAAAAGGTTCTCGGCCGCGCCGGTCAGGAAGAACGGGCTCATCTGGCCAAAGCCCAGCACCGCCGCCATGGCTATCGAGGTCGAACCGCGACTGCGACGGCCGAAACCCAGCGAATCGGACAGCGCGAGCGTGATGGGCGCCGCGATGGCGACGCCCGAGGTGACGTCGGGCACGCAGGACGTGATGGCCGTGCCGCTCAAGGACAGGCCGGTCATCTGGCCGAGGTGGGTGGGCGGAAAGCGGCGGATGATGTGCAGGGTCAGGCGGAACAGCAGGCCCGAGGCCTGCAGTCCGGCCGCCATGCCCAGCACGCCGGTGATGAGAAAGAACGGGCTGCTGGTGAAGCCCGACAAGGCCACCTGCGAAGGCACCGTCTCGAGCACGATCCACGCGATCATCATGCCCAGCCCCACCACGTAGTCGGGCAGGGTATCGCGCGCCCATAGCACCACCGCCACCGCCAGCAGTGCGAGCATTTCGCGGCCCTCGACGCTGAGACCTGGCATCGGTATCACGAACGCGAGCAGCCAGCCGGCGACGCCGGCCAGCAGCAGGTCGAGCACCAATACATGACGCGCGCCGCTCGCCTCGCGCATCGCCGGGCGCGGCGCGCGGCGCGCGGCGTGCAGGTCCGCGACGCGGCGCCGCAGCTTGTCCAGCCGCGGCTCGAACTCCGGCGTGTTGGGCACGCGCTTCAGCCAATCGTCGACCGAGGCCACGCCGCCATCGGCGATGAGTTCGGCGAAATGCGTGCCGATGGCCGTCACCGCCAGATCGATGTCGCCGGCCGCCAGCCAGTGATCGATGGCAAGCGCCTGCTTGCCGGCGGCGGCCAGCGCGGTGGCGACGCGCTTGTGCAGACCCTTGACCGCCTCGCCGCCGATGCGCGCATGCAGGTAGCCGCTCAGCACTTCGCGTACCGCCGGGATCAATTGCGGGCCGCCGTCGCCCACCTCCACGTAATCGCTGCGTTCGACCAGGCTTTTCACCAGCGTCGCGGCATGCGGCATGTTGCCGAGCAGCGCCGATACCGCGACCGGGTCCAGGGTCTCGAGGATGGACAGGCATTCGAGCGCAATGAGTTCTTCCGAATTCTCACGCGCCAGCCCGGCCCGCGCCTGCGCGCGCGACATCTGCAACAGGCGCGCGATCTGGCGGTTCTCGTTGTGCAGACGATCGAGCAGGATGCCGGTGAAATGCAGCACCAGGCCCGGGTTCTCTTCAATGACGATCGCGAACTTGTCCTTGGGCAGGCGCCACAGGTCGACACGGGTATGGGCGATGATGGTCGCCGCGCGACGCCGCTCACGAAACAGCGCCGCCTCGCCGAAGGTGTGATTGGCGCCAACGGTGTCGATGAGTTCGCGCTCGCCATTGGCGTGATTGACGTAGACCGCCACTTCGCCGGAGCGGATCAGGAAGAAGTCCTCGGCCGGCTCACCCTCGGTGCAGATCACCGTGCCGGGCTCGACCACCTCTTCGCGCAGGTCCGCGATGATCTTGGCGAAGCTGCCGGGCGGCAGATCGGCGAACAGCGGCACACGGCGCAGGACGACGGCTAAGGATTCCATGGCGGCGGACGAGCGTGGGCGTGGGGCGTGTCAGGGTTCTCGGGCGAGTGTCAATGCGGCACCAGGTTCGACAGTGTGTGAATCAGGACGCCGATCAGGCCACCGATGAGCGTGCCGTTGATGCGGATGTACTGCAGGTCGCGACCGATGGCGTCTTCGACGCGGCCGGACACGGTCTCGGCGTCCCACTTGCGCATGGTTTCGGCGATGAGCTCGGCGGCGTGATGGCGGCGCTGCTCGACGAAGCCGACCAGGAATTGCCGGATCTGCATGTTCAGCACCATGCGCACCATCATGTTGCCGGCGAGGTTCTCACCGAGCCCGCGCACGGCCGCTTCCAGCGCGGCGCGAAACGCCGAGTCGGGGCGACGCATGTCGTCGCCGAGTCGCGTCGCAAGGCACCCCCACAGGGTGTCCATGCAGGCGCCCCAGGCCGGCAGCGTCGCCAAGGCCTGTTCGAGCGCCGCGAGGCGCGCCGGCAGCGCGGGCGAGTCCCGCAGTTTTTCCAGCACGCCGCCGAGCACCACGGCCAGCCGGCGCCGCGCCGCGTCGGCGTCGGCGCCGTTCAGCGCCGCCAGCGTAGTGGCGCTCGCCAGCAGCAGGCGTCGCGAGGTCTCGAGTTCGAGATCGAGCCCGGGCCACAGCCGTGCCGTCTCGCGCGCCAGCGCATCGCGGATGGCGGCTTCGTCAGCGCCGAGGTGACGCTCGACCAGCGTTGCGAGCTCGTCCACCAGCGCGGCGCTCGCGCGTGGCGTGGCCAAGCCCGTCATCAGCGCGCCCAGGCCAGGCACGAGATCCGCGCGCGCGGCAGTGCCCGTGCAATGTTCGCGTGCAAAGCGGCGCAAGGGCTCGACACCCGGCATGGCGAAGATGCGCGGCAGGAACTCGACGATCTTGGCCACCGCCGGAGCGCTGCGCGCCGGGTCCGCCATCCAGTTGCCGGCCAACTGGGTGAAGTCAATTTTGCCGAGCTTTTCGTTCACCACCTCGGTGGACAGAAAATTGAACTCGACGAAGCGCGCCAGCGCGTCGGCGATGCGATCCTTGTTGTGCGGGATGATGGCGGTGTGCGGCAGCGGCACGCCGAGCGGATGACGGAACAGCGCGGTGACGGCAAACCAGTCGGCGAGGCCGCCGATCATGGCCGCTTCGCAGAACGCGCGCAGAAAGCCCATGGCCGGATGCAATGATTCGTACAGGCGCGCCGGCACGTAGACGAGGCCAGCGACGATGAGGAGTCCTGTGGCTAAGCGTTTCATGGCAGGCGCGATTCAGAATCTCGAGCGGAACGGACGAATTCGGCAGCGGGCGATCGCGACACCGCCGGCCACCCATGATAGCGAATTAAAGCGCGCGCGCGGCGCGCGGTCGCCACCGCGCATCGCAATGAAAAAGGCCGCTCCTGGAAGCGGCCTCGAACGGCGCCCGCGCGCTGCAGGTGCTACTTGATCACCACCGGGTTCACCGGCGCGCCGGTGCCGTTGACAATCTTGAGCGGCGCGGCGGTGTACAGGAAGGTGTACTGCTTGTCCGCCGCGCAATCGCGGGCCAGGTCTTCCAGCCATGCGATTTCGGTCAGGGTGATGCCGAGGTTGCGCATCAGGGCGCAGTGCAAGGGCAGCGCCACGCCCGACACCGGGTCGATGGTCACTTCGTTGGCGATGGTGTCGGTGACGAGGTTGGGGATCTCCATGTCGGCGAACCACTGCACGAGTTCCGGGCTGTAGGTCAGGCCCGGCTCGATGAAGTCCTTGAAGAACTCTTCCTTGGGCGTGGTGTAGAAGCTGGCGATCCAGCCGGTACGCACGACGAGGATGTCGTTCTTTTCAATCTTGGTGCCCTGCGCGGCGGCGCAGGCCATGAGGTCTTCGTGGGTGAAGGTCTCGCCCCGGGCGAGCACGTCCTTGCCGCGCCAGCGCGCGATGTCGAGCAGGATGCCGCGCCCGACCACGCCCTTTTCGGCGATGGCCGCGACGCTGGCCTTGGCCAGGCCGCCGATGGTGGTCTTGGCGTCGTAGCCATTCCAGATCTGATCGTCGTACCACACGTGGCCCAAGGCGTCGTACTGGGTCGAGCCCTGGGTGAAGCAGCTCAGGTAATCGTCCGCGTAGTGCATGCCGCCGGGAAAATCGAGGCCCTTGCCGGCAATCCAGTTGCCTTCGTCGATGACCGTGGTGCGCACCGCGCCGGCGCGGCCCGGCCACACCGGGTCGCCTTCCGGGTTGGCCATCTTGACCTGCAGGGTGAAGACCTTGCCGGACTTGATGGCGCCGGCCGACTTCACGATCACGTCCGGCGTCAGGTAGTTGAGGCTGCCGATCTCGTCGTCCGGGCCCCACTTGCCCCAGTTGCGCGGGGCATCCTTCAACAGCTCAACCATGCTCGGGTCGTTCTTGTTGCAGCATTGATCACTCACGGCAGTGTCTCCTCTCGTCGTTGTCGGTGGGTGGCGGGTCGGCCGGCGCCGGTGGCAAGCGTCGCGCTGCCGCCGGCGCCGCGTCATGGTAGGGGATGCGGCCCATGGTGTCTCGACGTTGCCATGCCGCCACGCCGCGTCCCCTGACGCCATTCTGTCATGAGGATGTCATCTTTCACCCCTACAACTGTCGCCGAATTGTCATGAGCCGGTTCGCCAACGTCAGGCTCGATGTATGTCCGTTGCCATTGTAGAAGGAGACTCCTCTTGTCCATTCCATTCAAGAAACGCGGCACCTCGCTGGTGCTCGGCGCACTGCTCGGCGTCAGCGCCGGGCCGGCGTTCGCGACCAACGATGCGATGCTGGAACTGATCAAGGTCTTGCGCGACCAGGGCACCATTTCGCAGGACGCCTACGAGGCGATCCGTCTCGCGGCCATGGCCGATGAAGAGAAGAACGTGGCGAGCGTGCAGAAGGAAGTCGCCGCCAAGGTCGCGAGCACGCCGGCGGTCGCCGCTGTCCCTGTCGCAAGCGCCGCGGCGCCCGCCGCCGCAGCGACGCCCGCCAAGACCGCGTGGACCGACACCATCGCCCTGAAGGGCGATCTGCGCACCCGCTACGACTATACCGACCGTGAAAGCAGCGAAGACCGCGGTCGCGGTCGCCTGCGCTACCGCCTCGGGGTCATCGCCAATCCCATGGCGAATCTCGAAGTGGGCGCGGGTTTCGCCAGCGGTACGGGCGACCAGCGCTCCACCAACCAGAGCTTCGACGAGGTGTTCTCCGGCAAACAGGTGAGTCTTGATTACGCCTACATGCAATATGGCTTCGGCCATGGCGTGACGGCCATCGCCGGCAAGTTCTCACCGAAGAACTACCTGTGGACCGCCACCGACATGATGTGGGATTCCGACATCAATCCCGAAGGCGCGTCGGCCAAATTCGCCGGCGCCAACGCCATCGGCGCCTTTGCGCTGCAGGGCGGTCTGTGGGTGTTGTCCGAATCGAAGGGCAGTTCCAACGACGCCTACCTCGGTTACATGCAGGGCACCCAGGGCTGGAAGTCCGGCGACTGGTTCGGCACCCTCGCCGCCACCACCTACGTGTTCTCCCACATCAAGGACACCAACAGCCCCTTCCATCGCGGCGGCAACACCGACACGCACATGAGCTCCTACAGCCTCGCCACCGAGATCGGCACCAAGCTCGGCGCCGGCACCGCTTCGCTGGTCGGCGACGTGGTGCACAACTACGAGACTTCATCCTCGCAGGATCTCGGCTGGTCGGTCGGCACCAAGTACGCGTGGGACAAGTGGAGCATGAAATACCTGTACGTCGACCTCGATGCCAACGCGGTGCCGGACTTCCTGCCGGATTCCGATCGCTTCGAGGGCGACACCGGCGTGCATGGCCACGAGTTCGAGATCCAGTACGCGATCATGAAGAACATCGCGCTCGGTCTCGACTTCTACCACGTGCAGCAGAACGCGACCAACGTCGACGAGAACCGTCTGCAGGCGGACATCAGCGTCAAGTTCTGAGCCGGAGGTCCAGGCGACCCGCACGGGTCGCCTGGCTCGGCCGCATGCGCTCAGGCGCCCTTGCGGCGCTGCGACGCGGCGATGGTCAGGGCGTAGAAGTTGCGCCCATGGCTGGTGATGAGTTCGACCAGCGCATCGACGAGATTGCGGTCCAGGCATTCCAGCGGCAGTTCGTAGGTGGTGGTGCCCAGCATCACCACGTTGCGCAGCGTGATGCGCGCCAGTTCTCGCGTGCGGTCGGCGCCGAAGCTGACCGAGGCCGCCACGCGAGCTTCGATGATGAGCTTGCTGGCGGTGGCCGAGGACACACTCTTGACCGTCAGCTCGTGCTCGTACAGCTTGCGGCGCAGGGCGCGGTAGACCGTCTCGGACGCGCACACGTGAATCAGCGGCTCGCGTCCCCGATAGTCGAAAGACAGTGAAAAACTGCCGTCCTTCGGCTCCTGCTGGTCGTGCAACATGAAATTCTCGAGCGCGGTGGTGCGCAGCCGCCCGATACCCACCAGGTCGAAATCGGTCTTGAGCTTGAGCGGCGGGTCGTTGGCCGTGGCCACCAGCGCCGCGCAGGTACGGCGCGCCTGGGCGAGATGCGGTTCGACGGTCTCGGTCGGCCGCACGGCGCGCGCCGGCACCACGCGCGACTGCACCCGCGAGATGGGGTTGTCGGTCAGATCGATGGTCAGCGGTTCGGTGATGTCGTCAGACATGAGGTGGCTCCTTGGCGACACTCGGCGGGCCGTGCGACGGTAATATCGACCACGCGGCGGGCGCGCTGGACAGCACTGCGTCACATAACGGCATTCCAACGGCACATTTGTTTACATTGGCGGCGCGGCCCGCCGCTCGTGCTTGTGCCCGTGGAGTGATGGGCTATCCTGCCCGCCGGGGCGCGCCGCCCTGCACACGAGGAACAGGCATTTCGGCATGAACGTCGACACCATCAAGCTGCCGGTGCGCGAACTGGCGATAGGCATGCAGGTGGTGAAGCTCGACCGGCCGTGGCTGGGCACGCCGTTCCTCCTGCAGGGCTTTCGCATTTCCAGCCAGGAAGAGCTGCAGCAGCTGGCGCGCTTCTGCAGCCACGTCTACGTCGAGATCAAGTCGGGCGCGCTGCCGGCGGGCGGTCGCGGCGAACTGGTGACGCTCAACGAAGAAGGCGACGTGGTCGAGGCCAAGCGCAGCGTGTCGGCGCTGTCGCCGCGTGAACGCGACAGCGGTCCGGCCGATCCGGCGGCCTTGCCGCGCCCGGCGCTCAACTACGCGCTCGAGAATGCCTTCATCGACGAATTGCCGCAGGCGCGCGCCGCCCTCGCCAGCACCAAGGCGGCGGTCAAGGATCTCATGGACGTCGTGCGCGGCGGGCGTCGTCCGTCACTGGACCCGCTCAAGAATGCCGCCGCCGCGCTCGAGGAATCGATGCTGCGCAACCCCGATCCGGCCATGCTGCTGCGCGCGCTGGCCAGCGATGAGCCGTTCTCGTTCCGGCACTGCGTGAACAGCACCATCCTCGCCGTCAGCATGGGCCGCGCGCTGGGCCTGCGCCGCCAGACCATTCACGAACTGGCGATGGGCATGCTGCTGGCCGATCTTGGCAAGCTGCGCGTGCCCAAGGAATTGCTGCGCGCGGACCGGCGCCTCGACAAGCGCGAGACCGAGATCATCAAGCTGCATGTGAGGTTCGGCGTCGAGATTGCCAACGACCTCGGCGGCCTCACGCCCGGCACCCTGGAGGTGGTCGGTGGCCATCATGAGCGTTTCGACGGCTCGGGCTACCCGCGCGGCCTGGAGGGCGGGCAGATCTCGCTGCTGGCACGCATCGCCGGCCTCGCCGACACCTTCGACGCCATCACCAGCGAGCGCAGCTATTCGGCGGCCATCGTCATGCATGAAGCCGTGCAGGAACTCTATGCCGCCACCGTCGAAGTGTTTCAGCGTGAACTGGTCGAGACCCTGATCGCGGTGCTGGGCACCCATCCCATCGGCAGCCTGGTCGAGCTGGTGGATGGACGCGTGGCGCTGGTGGTGGCGCAAAACCGTGAGCGCCGGCTGTTGCCGTGGGTGATCATGCTGAGCGATGCCCGGCGCCAGCCGCTGGTCCGCCGCACCCTCAACAACCTGGCGGCCGAGGGTGGCCCCGCCATTCGCCAGGTGCTGGACCCCGGCAGTCATGGCTTCGCCGTGCCCGGCGTCGAGGTGCTGGCGGTGTGAATAGCGTCGTCGACGTGGCGCGGCGCGGCGCGAGCGATTAGACTTCGAGCGATGGCTAAAAAGAGCTACATCATTGGCCGCGCGGGCGATATCGCCCTGTACGACGACACGGTGTCGCGCCGCCATGCGCGCCTCGATGTCGACGGCGATGAGTGCTTCCTGACCGATCTCGAATCGCGCAACGGCACCTACCTCATCGTCGACAAGCAGCTCCTGCCGTTCACCAAGGGCCGCGTGAGCCCCGACCAGGTGTTCGCCTTCGGCGAATGCGTGCGCACCATGACCCAGCTCCTGGACAGCATCGCGGAGCGCGAGACGCCGCCCGTAGCCGAGGCCGCGGCGGCCGCCCAGCCGACGCCGGTGATGCAGGAAGTGCCCAGTTTCGATGCCACCATGGCCAGCCTGCCGGCGGTGCAGCGGCTCACCGCGGTCGACATCATCGGCCTCCTGGAACGCGCCGAAGACGCGCTCAACGGCGGCCGCTCACAGACCGAGGTGTGCGAGACGCTGGGCATCAGCGAGCAACGCTACCAGCGCTGGTGCCGCGAATATGGCGCCACGCGCATCGAGCGCGAGGGCAACACCCAGGCACTGCGTCGCGAGAACGAGCGCCTGCGCAAACTCGTCTCGGATCTTTCCCTGGAACGCGATGCCCTGCGCGAAGCGCTGGAGATGGCACGTCACCGCATCCGCGGTGAAGGCTCGTCACCGCCCAGTCTCAGCGTGGTGATAGGCGGCGACGGCAAGGGCAAGAACTGACGCGCGGCGCGCGTTCCCCGCAGTTTTTTTCTCAGGCGGGCTTGTCGGCGAGCCCGGTCTTGCGTCGTGCCTGGCCGCTGGCGGCGTGGGGCGTGCGCAGCACGGTATCGTTGTCCTTTTCGATCTCGCGTGCGGCATCGGCCAGCTGCGCGGCGCTGCGCATCATCTCGTGGCCGGCGCTGACCAGGGTGATGTACTGCGCCGGGTCCTGCTCCATGAAGCAGCCACGGGTGGTGATGCCGGCCACCGCCTCGGCGATGGTCAGGGCCGCGTAGGCCTTGGCGGCTGCGTAGGGGTTGGCGAACTCCGCCGCCGCCAGCGCCATCTCGGTGCTGACGGTGATGCGCGGCAGCTCGGCCGGCGCGCCGCTCTTCATGGTGTCGATGACGATGTCGAGCGCGTTCTGGATGGCGCGCAGCACGCCGCAGCCGGCCAGTACCTTGATGACGTCGGCATTGAACAGGGCCATCTCGCTCGGATCGAGAAACTCGCGGCGCGCGCCGATCATCGGGTCCGACGGCAGGATAATGAAGCCGAGATTGTCGATGACCTGTTTGACCTGCTTGCCTTCCTCGTTCTTCTTGAAAAACGCCTTCTTGGACGGCGCGTCACCGATGGCAATGGTGGTGATACCGGCTGCGAGCAAGGCTTCGCGCGCCTTGCTCGGCCCCGGCAGCGCGGCGTTGGGACTGACCAGCAACACGAGATCGGCGCCGAACGCGATGCAGTCGGCGGTGGGGCCGGCGCAGGCCTTGGGATCGAGCTTGGCGCCGCTGGTGTAGGCGCGCGTTTCGATGTCGTCGCGATCGGCGCGCTCGTCCGGCAACAGGTCCAGCAGCGGCGCCGCGCCGATGCAGCCGAGCTTCAACACCGCAAGTTTGAAAACCTTGTCCGTCATGCTTGATTCCTCCCACGGTCATGGCCGCTCGAGCGGCGCACTGTTGTTATGTGTCATGGCCCGCGATTGCCGGCCCGTAGATGGAAAGACCGGCGCGAAGCCGGTCTTTCCGCGGAGCATGCGAGTCTATCAAGCCTTCTTGGCGAAGGCGCTGCACCAGCCCTTGGCGGCTACGGCCGAACCGGCGAACAGGGCGCAGGCACCCCATTCCGCGGTGCCGCCCTGGTACAGCTGGCACCCTGCGCAATTGGTGCCGGCGACATAGGCCGGAAACTTGGCCTTGTCAGCCTTGCTCGCATCGTGCACATAGCCAAGCGCCTGCGCCTGCGGGCCGGCCTCGTCGACATGCGGCAGATCGGCCGCTTGCGCAATGCGGCCGGCGCCGACCGCGGCCACCGCCGCGAGACCCGCGCAGATGCGACCGAAGCCGCGGCGATCAATGGAATTGGTCATCTTGTTTCTCCTCGAGGGACGGAAATGAAATGCGAGCGCTATTGTGGACCGCCACGCCGCGCCAGTACATGTCATGGGATCAAGTCCGTCGTGATCCGACCACGCCGTTACGAGGCCGTTACTCCGCGGCCGGCATTTCGGATCGGCGGCCGTCGGTCGCGGCGCACGGCCATCGCCGTGGCTGACGATGGCGTACACTCGCGGCATCGTCACGCGCGGCGTCGCGCACCGGGAGGGGGCCTTGAGCAAGACCATTGCGCAGCTGTCGGAAGACTTCGTATCGCGCTTCGAGCGCGACCTCTACCACTGTTCGAGCTGCAACTACTGCGTGGATGCGGTGTGGCCGGAACGCGGCATGCTCGCGGTGTGCGCGACCATGGAACAGCACAGCCGTGCGCCGGGCTACTCGGGGCGCGGCTACATCGAAGCGGCGCGCGCCATACTCGAAGGCCAAGAACTCGACGCCGCCAGCCTTGCCGAGCGGGTCTTTACCTGCACCAGCTGCGGCAACTGCGAAACGGCCTGCCCGCTGGGTCTGCGCCCCGCGCACATCGGTCGCGCCCTGCGCGAAGAACTGCTGGCGGTCGATGCCTTACCGCCGGCCCTGACCCGCGCGCGCGACCGTTTCGTGGCCCATGGCAACCCCTACGGCCTGCCGCGCGCGCAGCGCGGTGCGTGGTTGTCGGACCAACCCGTCAACGAGGCGGGCGCGGTGAATTTTTTCGCCGGCTGCGCGTCGGCCCTGCCGAGTGGCGATGAAGCGCGCGCCAGCCATGCCTTGCTGAGCGCGGCCGGCGTCGCCCCTAAGGTGGTGAGCGACGGATGCTGCGGCGCGCCGCTCGACGAACTCGGCCTGCGCCGCGAGGGTGAGGCGCTGGCGCGCGCCGCCGCGGCGCGGCTGGGCAGCGGCGCCACGATCGTCGCCGGCTGCGAATGCGCGCTGCAACTTGGCGGCGCCGGCATCGACAGCCGCAGCGTCGCGCGCTGGCTGTGCGACGCGGTCGCGCGCGGCGAACTCGGTTTGCAGTGGCGCGCGGATGTCGAACGGCCGCGTGCGGTGCAGCTGATCGAATCGTGTCAGCTCAAACGCGAGGGCCGCGACGGCGAGGAAGCCGCCGTCGCCGCCTTGCTCACGGCACTCGGCGTCGAGCTGGCGAACGCGGACTTTCCCAACCGGCACGCCACCTGCTGTGGCGCGGCTGGCGCCATGCCCGCCATGGCGCCGGCTTCGGCGGCGGCCATGGCGCGCGCGCGGCTGCCGGCGGCGGGCCTGGCCGTGAGTCTCGACGCACGCTGCGCCAATCATCTGCGCGCCTGTGGCGGCGACACACAGGAAGTGTTGGGCATCGCAAGCTTCATGCAACGCTACTTCCATATCGAAGCGAGGCCGACCGCATGAGCGCATCGCCGTCCATGGACTCGCTGGCCGCCGCGCTGGATGGCGTGCGGCAGTATGCCGATGCCATCGACCTGCTCAACTACCGGCGCGACTGCTCGATGGTCCCGGCCGGGCAGGCCCAGCTCGCGGTGCAGCCGGCGACCGTCGAAGACATCGTCGTCATCGTGCGCGCCGCCGCCGCCCATGGCACGCCGATGTACGTGCGCGGCGGCGGCACCATGTATGCCGGCGGCGTCAATCCCCATGCCGGTGGTCTCGTCATCGACGTGTCGCGCATGACACGCGTGCTCGACCTCGATCTCGCGCGCGGCGTGGTGGTGGTGGAGCCGGGCATCCGCTTTGCCGATCTCGGCGCGCAGCTCGCGGTGCACGGCCAGACCGTCGGCATCGTGCCGTCCACCGGTCCGGCCGCGACCGTCGGCGGCGCCTTGTCGGCGCACGCGCTCGGTACCGGGTCGGCGCGTCACCAGAGCATGGGCGATTGCGTGGCCGGTCTCGAAGTGGTGCTGGCCGACGGCACGCGACTGCGTACCGGCAGCGCGGCGTGTCGCGACGCGGGCTTTTTTCAACGCTATTGCATGGGGCCGGATCTCACCGGCCTGTTCATCGGCGCCGATGCCACGCTCGGCGTGGTGACCGCGATCGCGTTGTGGCTGTATCCGCTGCCGGCGGCGCGTGCGACCTTCTGCATAGGCTTCGACCAGCCGGCCGCCGCCGGTCGCTTCCTGGTCGACGTGCAGGCGCGGGAGCTCACACGCCTGGTGTGGTACGCGGCCGGCTACGAGGCCGGCACGGTGCGCGCGCGGGTACTGGCCGCCGAACCGGCCTTCGAGGTGGCGCGCCTGCCGGGTTATTGCATCGGTTTCGACATCGGAGGCGAAGGCCAAGACATCGAACGTGACCAGGCGCGCCTGCTGGCGCTGGCCGCGCGCCACGGCGGCGCGGAGTTCCAGGCCTTCGATGCGGCCTATTTCCACAAGCTGCGCCTGGAAGAGAACTACTGGTATTCCTTCGCGGGATATTTCTCGCGTTCGCGCTGCGCCATTCTCATGACCTCGCTGCCCTGCGATCGGCTGGCCGACCTGTGTGCGGCGGTCGATGCGCTGCGCGCGCGCTGGCCGGCCTTCGTGTGGGGCGCGGCGACGGTGGTGTGCCGACGCGGACTGCATGGCGGCGTGATGGCGTTCTACGACGAACGCAGCGAGTGGCCGGCCATCGAGCAGGCGATCGCCGACGCCACCCGCGTGCTGCGCGAAGCGGGCTGCGTGCCCTACAAGAGCGGCAAGCTGTGGGCCGAAGAGGTCAAGGCGAGTGGCGCCTATTTCGAGGTGCTGCAGCGCGTGAAAGGCGCGCTCGATCCCGCCGGCCTGCTGTCGCCCGGCAATCTCGGTCTTTGAGCCCGCGCTTGAACGCCTCGCGAGACGAGGCGTTCAAGCGCGACACGCTTCATTTCATCAGTTCGTCGAGCTTTTCGCGCAGCAGCCGCTTGTTGAACTTGCCGACGCCGGTCTTCGGGATCTCGTCGAGATAGACCAGGCGATCGGGCAGCCACCACTTGGCGAAGCCTGCGTTCAACAGATGCTGGCGCAAGGCGTCTTCGCTCGGCCGCTCGCTGCCACGCGCGACGATGAAGGCGATGGGGCGTTCCAGCCACTTGTCGTGCGGCATGCCCACCACGGTCGCTTCGCGCAGCGCGCCGTGGGCCATCAACGAATTCTCGAGATCGACCGAGGAAATCCACTCGCCGCCGCTTTTGATCAGATC
Source organism: Pseudomonadota bacterium (assembly GCA_016719885.1). Taxonomy (NCBI): domain Bacteria; kingdom Pseudomonadati; phylum Pseudomonadota; species Pseudomonadota bacterium. The sequence goes on from JADJYF010000016.1 coordinate 70,735, forward strand.
CTTGGCCCTGTCGACCAGTTTCATCACGCCGTCCTGGTTGACCGAAGCGATGTCGCCGCTCTTCCACCAGCCGTCGATGAAGCTCTCGGCGCTGCGCGGCTCATTGATGTAGCTGGTCGCGATCCACGGCCCGCGCACGTAGACCTCGCCGATGGCCTTGTCGTCCCACGGCACGGCGTTGCCGTCGTCGTCCAGAACCTTGCGTTCCACCGCCGGCGCGGGAATGCCCTGGCGCACGCGGATCGCTATCTTGTCGTCGACCGACAGGTCTTCCTGATCACCGCGGATGTAGGTGAGGGTGGCAAGCGGCGCGCATTCGGTCGAGCCCCAGGCCGTCAAGATCGGCACGCCGTGCTTCTCTTGGTAATACTTCATGACCGCGGCCGGCGTCGCCGAGCCGCCCAGCAGCAAGCCGCGCAGGCTGGAGATATCTCGTGGTTCGCTCTGCAACAGGTTCATCATGTCGATGCCGACCGTCACCGCGCCATGGGCGAAGGTCACGCGCTGGCTGGCGATGAGATCGAGGTTGTCGGCGGCATGCGGGCGTTCGCCCGGAAATACGAACTTCGCGCCGACCCACACGCCGGCAAACGGTACGCCCCAGGAATTGACGTGGAACATCGGTGCGATCGGCATCAGCACGTCTTTTTCCGACATGGCCATGCCGTCGACATGGCTCAACATCATCGAGTGCAGGGTCAGGCCGCGATGCGAATAGACCACGCCCTTGGGGTTGCCGGTGGTGGCGGAGGTGAAGCAGATCGAGGCCGGCGCGTCTTCGTCGATGTCGGCGAAGCGCGCCTCGGGGTCGCCGCGTTCCAGCAGCTGCTCGTAGTTGATGAGATTCGGAATGCTGGAAGGCGGCGTGTGATCGGACAGGATCACGTAGCTGGTGACGGTCTTCAGCAGCGGCACCAGCTGTTCGACGGTGGCGAGCAGGTCGGGCGAGAAGAACACCGCCTTGTCCTCGGCGTGATTCATGGTGTAGGCGATGTGTTCATCGGACAGGCGCAGGTTGGCGGTGTGCAGCACCGAGCCGGCGCAGGGAATGCCGAAATAGAGTTCGAGGTGATGATGGGTGTTCCAGGCCAGCGTGGCGGCCTTGTCACCGGGTGCCACGCCCAGCGTCTGCAAGGCGCTCGACAGGCGTCGCACGCGTTGGCAGAAGTCGGCATAGGTGTAGCGAAACAGGCTGCCGTCGCTGTTGCGCGAGACGATTTCCTTGCGCGGGAAGTACTGCTCGGGGCGTTCGACGACGCGCACGAGGTTCAAATTGTAACTGGCCATGGGATGTCCTGATTGCGGTGTGTGTCGCCGGCCCACCGCGGGGCGGCGCCGGGCAGCGCCACCATAGAAAAATTATCAGGCTATTGCCAGCGGGGGTGTCAGGAGGACGCGGCCGTCGCGCGATGCGTTGTAGGTGCGAATTCATTCGCACATTCGAACCAGCTCCGCGACGCCGTGCCCGCGTCAGTGTGCGAGTGAATTCGCACCTACACGCCGCGCCGCCGCAGGCGCGCGAGTTCGGCCACGCAGTGCTGCAGTTGCCGTTCACCATCCACGTCGAGTTCGATGAAGCAGGCGCCGACGCGCGGTGCGCTGCGTGCGCGGGACGGCAGGATATGGCGTACATCGACCGCGGCGTGCAGGGTGCCGTGGCCGGGCAGATCGATTTCACAGGCGGTCGGTCGACCGCCGTCGTGGCGGATGGTGGCGATGTCGCCCGACAGCAGGCGCGCGCTGAAGCCGCCCGGCGAGAGGTCGCGGATCTCGCCGCGTACCCAGCCGCCGCCGCGGGTTTCGAAACGCACCGGCACGCCGCGGTTCAAGGGTACCGTGAAGCGCAGTTCGCGACGCCGCTGCGGATACTCGATTTCGTCCGGGTAGCGAACCTTGTAGTAGGGCAGGCCATGCTGGCTGCCGCGCGCGAGGATGCGGCTGGTGAATTTCACTTCCATGCCCTGCACGCGGGTGCGCAGCCTGAGGCCGGGCAGGCGCGTCGCGAGGGCGTCGCCGCTGGCGGGTGTCAGCGCATCGATGACCAGGTAGCCCTTGTCGGGCAGCAGTTCGATGACCGCGCTCTGGTAGGCGGACGGATCGCCATCCAGGCGTACGTCGATCAGGCAGTGGGTTTCAAAGATTTTCTTCAGCAGCAGGTGGCGCGCTTCGCGCGGGTCGACCACTTCGACCATGCCATCGGCCATCAGCACGCGGTCGCGTGCGGCGTCGTCCTCGCGCAGTTCCATGCCAGCCGGCTTGCGGACTTGTCAGGCGAGTCCGACCGGACGCCCGCCGGGGCTGCGGTGCAAGCGTCCGCTGGCGTCGTAGGTGGCCTGGGTGCGCGTTCCGCCGCGCAGGGTCTCGAGCAGACGCCCGGCCATGTTGCGATTCAGTTCGATGGCGCCGCCGTTGACGCGGTTGGCCTGAGCGCAGGCGCGCGCCTGGCGCTCCAGCTTGCCGAGCGTCTGGCGGTCGAGTTTGCCGCCCGCCCGGCAATATTTGCCGGTCGCGGTCTCCAGCGCGGACACCAGTTCGAGCTTGCGCGCGGCGGCGGCCTCCAGGCCTTCGCTGTCGCGCTGGCGCAGGGCTTTCAGCTCCGTCGCCAGCACTTCGGACAGTTCGTCGAGCAGGGCGCCCAATTCGTCGCGCAGTCCTTCCAGGGCTGACGGCGAGGTGCTCATGCGTGTCAGCCTGCCTGGCCGCTACGACCCAGCTGGGTCTCGAACGCCGTCAGCTTGTCGGCAATCTTGGCGTCGTCGATGCGGTAATCACCGCTCTCGATGGCGGATTTGAGTTCGGCCACGCGGACCTTGTCGACCTCCGGCAACTGCGCCACGGAATCCGTGAGGTGCTGCAAGCGGGCGGCAAGATCGGTCAGTGTGACCACGTCGGAGGACTTAGGCGTCTCAGTCGCAGCGACCGTGGACGGGCCACCGACTTTACGCAAGCCAGCGTCAACCGCAGCCACGTTCTGCGCTCCGGTTCCTTTGATTTCAGCAACCATGTGTTCTTTATCCCCTAGATGGACGGTCCATTTAGCGGCGCTTGCGCCGCGTTCCTTTAGCCTTGACTGGCCATTTGCGATCTCGGTCGCATAAATAATTCAGTCATGTTTTCGCGAGCTTGGCGCGCATGGCGGTTACAGTACCGCACCCACCTGAACGACCACCATCCCGTCGGCGTTGACCACGCCTTCGACCACCCGTTTGGAGTTCAGGTTGCGCACCGATACGCGGTCGCCGATCGCGCCATCCTTCAAGGCCTGACCTTTGACCCGCACGTTGATGGTGGCGCCGCCGCTGGCAATGATGACTTGGTCACCGCGTTTGACCAGGCGCGGCAACATCACGTTGCCGTCGCCCAGTACCTGGTCCGGCGCGATGGCGCGGGCCGCGACACGGCCGACCGCGGCCGCCGCGTCGTTCAAGTAATCGGGTCGCGCGCCGTTGACCCGGCGACGCGCGAGCCTCACGTCATCGGCGCCGATGACCGCGCCGCGCGCCAGTCCGCGCGTGGCGACCACCACCTCGGCGAAGCGCGCGATATCGACCGGTACGTACAAGGACCACGGCTTGTCGCCCTCGCAACGTACCTCGACCGCGTTCGGCCCGCCGGCGCGCGGCTCGCGGCTGAATCGCATCTTGAGCGCGTTGCCGCAGGCGGCGAGGCGCAGGCGCGGATCGAGCCGGCCGAGCGTGATTTCACTGTCGGCGTCATTACCTGAGCCGGCGGCGACGAAACCCTTGACCGCGGCCTCGATGGCGGCGAGGGACTGGATGTCGGCGGCCTGGGCAGCGGTGGCCAGCATCAACAGCACGATGGGCAGCAGTTTGTTCATGGGCGGTGGCGGTTCCCTGCGGGGCTTGGCCCCGATCCGATTCAATTGGTCTGCCGAAAAATATGCAAGCGCCGTGCCGCACCGCGCGCTCGTTGCGAATTCACGCCCCTACTAAAGAGTGCCGGGGCCACGCCGATACCCGCCATATCTTTCAGTGCGCGCGAGGATGCGACATGTCTAGTGTGATGGAGGGCGTGGACCGCCTGACACGTATCGCGGGTCAGAATCGCGTCGAACTGCTGCTGTTTCAACTCGGGCCGGCCCAGACCTTCGGCATCAACGTCTTCAAGGTGCGCGAGGTACTGAAATGCCCGCAGCTGCGGCGCGTGCCGCAGTCCAATCGGCACGTGTGCGGCGTCATGCATACGCGCGGCCGCACGGTGACCGTGATCGATCTGGCCTCGGTGCTGGGCATGCCGCCCCTGGCCGGGCGCGAAGACGAATTCGTCGTCATCACCGAATACAACGGCCGTGTGCAGGGCTACCTGGTGGCCAAGGTCGAGCGCATCGTCAACTTGCGCTGGGACGAGATCAATCCGCCGCCGCGCGGCATCGGCGAGACCAACTACCTGACCGCGGTGGTGACGGTCGACAGCCGCCTGATCGAAATCCTCGACGTCGAGCGGGTGTTGGCCGAAATCGTCGGCGTGGACGACACCGTGTCGGCCAACCTGTGTGAAGAGAACACCTCCGCCGGTCGCCCGCACCACGTGTTCGTGGCCGACGACTCGATGGTCGCGCGCAAGCAGATCACCAAGGTCCTGGACCAGATCGGCTTTACCTATGATGTCGCGGAAAATGGCCGCGAGGCCTGGGACATGCTGAAGGCCGCCGCCGCTGAACAGCCGATATTGAGCAAGTACGGGATGGTCATCTCCGACATCGAAATGCCGGAAATGGATGGCTATACGCTGACCAAGGCGATCAAGTCCGACAGCGAGTTGAAGTCGCTCTACGTGTGCCTGCACACCTCGCTGTCGGGCAGCTTCAACCAGTCCATGGCCGAGAGCGTGGGCGCCGACCGCCTGGTGCCGAAGTTCGTCGCCGACGACCTGGCCATGGTGGTGCGCGAGGTCGTGCTAGGCGAGTGAGCCAGCCCATCAACGCCTCTTCGGCCCCCCTGCAGGTCCGAATTCATTCGGACATTCGCGGCGGGGCGTTAGCGCCTCGCGCCCCATTTCAATGTCCGATTGAATTCGGATCCACGGAACATCGATTCCCCCGGCAATCCGCTCCCCCTCCCTCTCCCTGATTGCCGCCACACCCGGCAGAGCGTTGCCGCTTCAATCGCTACCGCTACCGGCAATGCCCTGAAAAACCGCGTCAGGGCGCGGTTTGTCACTCTTGGCACACTCTTCGCATTCTTGTTCGCAGCGAAACCGTGACAAGAGCGAACAGCATGTCCAACTCCATCAACGTCTTCGGCATCCACACCCAGGCCCTGGCCCTGCGTGCGCGTCGTGCCGAAGTGTTGGCGACCAACCTCGCCAACGCCGACACCCCGGCTACCAGGCGCGCGACCTCGACTTCGCCGCGGTGCTGGCCGGCGAGGGCGGCGAGGGCGCGATGCTGACCACCGACCTGCGCCACCTGGGCGGCGTCGACGCGGATTTCAGCCATGCACTGCGCTATCGCGACCCGCTGCAGGCCTCGCTCGATCAGAACACCGTCGACGTGCAGGCCGAACGCGCGGCCTTCACCGACAACGCGATGCGTTACCAGGCCAGCCTCACGTTCCTGAACGGGCGCATCCGCGGCCTGTTGTCGGCGCTGCGCGGAGAATAAGCATGTCGCTGTTCAACATCTTCAACATCGCCGGCACCGCGCTCAACGCGCAGAGCCTGCGCCTGAACACCACCGCCAGCAACATGGCCAACGCCAACAGCGCCTCCAGCAGCAGCGGCAAGACCTACCGCGCGCGCGAGCCGGTGTTCGAACCGATGCTGGCCGATGCGCTGGATCCCAACGGCGCGGCCGCGGCCGGCGTCAAGGTCAGCGGCATCGTCGAGAGCCAGGCGCCGCTGCGTCATGAATACCAGCCGGGCAGCCCGCTGGCCGACGCCGACGGTTACGTCTTCCTGCCCAACGTCAACGTGGTCGAGGAAATGGCCAACATGATTTCCGCATCCCGCAGCTACCAGACCAACGTCGAGGTGATGGAAGCCTCGAAGCGCATGCTGCAACAGACCCTGGCCCTCGGCCAGTAAGGCGAGAGAGTACACACCATGGACAAGTCCACCACCATCCAGCCTTCGGTGCTTGATCAGTACACGACCAAGAACACCGACAACGTTGGCGCCAAGAAGACCGAACTCGATCAGCAGGCGTTCCTGAACCTGATGGTCACGCAGCTCAAGAACCAGGACCCGACCAAGCCGATGGAGAGCGCCGAGTTCCTGAGTCAGATCGCGCAGTTCGGCACCGTCAACGGCATTTCCGGTTTGCAGAAGTCGTTGACGACCATGGCCACCGCGCTGTCGTCCAGCCAGGCCCTGCAGGCTTCGACCATGGTCGGGCGCGACGTCATCATTCCGCGCGACAACTTCAGCCTCAAGGCCGGCAGCAAGGCGCCGGTGTCGGCGGTGCTGCCGAGCAACGCGTCCAACGTCAATATCAGCATTTCCGACAGCAGCGGTCAGCAGGTTTTCCACACCAGCCTCGGCGCCAGGAGCGCCGGCAACCTGCACTACGACTGGAACGGTCTGCGCGACAACGGTCAAGCCGCCGCCAGCGGCGAGTACACGGTCAAGATCAGCGCCGTCATCGATAACGTTTCAACCGCGCTGACGCCCGCCGTCACCGCGCGCGTCGACAGCGTCACGCTCGGTCGCAACGGTCTGCCGCCGACGCTCAACGTCGACGGTTACGGCGCGGTCGATATGGCCGACGTCCTCGAAATCCAATAGCCCACACAGCAACACTCGGAGCCCAACATGGCTTTCAATCAGGCAATCAGCGGCTTAAAGGCCGCGGAAAACGAACTCAACGTGATCGGCAACAACGTGTCGAACTCGGCCACCACCGGCTTCAAGAAGTCGCGTGTCGAATTCCAGGACGTGTTCGCGGTGTCCAACGTCGGTGGTTCGGGCAGCAACGTCGGTCGCGGTGTCGATACCGCGCGTGTCGCCCAGCAGTTCGAACAGGGCAACATCAATTTCACCGACAACGCGCTGGACCTTGCGGTCAGCGGCCAGGGCTTTTTCCAGCTCAACAACAACGGTGAGAAGCTCTATACCCGCGACGGCTCGTTCAGCCTCGACAAGGACGGCTTCATCGTCAACTCCAAGGGCCATCAACTGATGGCGTTCGGCGCGGACGCGGTCGGCAACATCAACGGTGCGCTTTCGCCCTTGCAGCTGTCGCAGGCCAACAACCCGCCCAAGGCCAGCACCTCGGTGACCTTCGGCGCCAACTTCGATGCCAATGCCAGCGCGCCGACCACGCCGACTTTCGACCCGCTGGATTCGACCAGCTACAACGAGACCACCGCGCTCAACGTGTTCGATTCGATGGGCGGCTCGCACCTGCAGCAGATGTACTTCGTGCGCGACACCGCGGCGGTCACGCCCAATACCTGGCAGATGCATACCTATGTCGACGGTGTGAAGGTCGGCGGCCCGGATGCCATCGTGTTCGACACCGCGGGTTTGTTGCAGACGCCGGCCAACGGCCAGATCCCGATCCCGGCGTTCACGCCGGGGCCAGGCGTGAACCCCATGAATGTCACCACCACGCTCAGCGGCTCGACCATGTTCGGCGCGCCGTTCGGCGTCAACAAGCTCACCCAGGACGGCTATACCACCGGCCGCCTGGCCGGCGTCGACATCGATCAGCAGGGCGTCATCCTGGCGCGCTTCACCAACGGCCAGTCGTCGGTGCAGGGCCAGGTGTCACTCGCCAACTTCCCCAACCCGCAGGGCCTGCGTCCGTCCGGTGGCAACGCCTGGGCGGAGTCCTTCGCCGCCGGCGTGGTGCTGGAAGGCAAGCCGGGCACCGCGAGCCTGGGTCTCATCCAGGGCGGCGCGCTGGAGGAATCGAACGTCGACCTTTCTTCGGAACTGGTGGCGCTGATCGTCGCGCAGCGGAACTTCCAGGCCAACACCGAAGTGATCAAGACCGCGGACGCGGTGACCCAGTCGGTCATCAACATCCGTTAAACGTTAGCGCCAGCGCACTACCGAGGCACGCACCATGGACCGCATGATTTATCTCGCAATGTCTGCCGCACAGCAGATGATGAACGGTCAGGCGCTGGCTTCGCACAACCTGGCCAACGCCAACACCGTCGGCTTCAAGGCCGACTTCGAAGCGGCGCGTGCCATGCCGGTGTACGGCAACGGCATGCCGACCCGCGCCTACGCGATGCTCGAGCGGCCCGGCACCAGTTTTGCGCCGGGCTCGATTGAAACCACCGGCAACGATCTCGACATCGCGGTCAACGGCGATGGTTTCATCGCCGTGCAGGCGCCCGATGGCAGCGAAGCCTATACGCGCGCCGGCGACCTGCAGTTGAACGTCAACGGTCAGCTCCTGACCGGCGCCGGCCGTCCGGTGCTGGGCAACGGTGGCCCGATAGCCCTGCCGCAGTCCGAGACCATCACCATCGGCGTCGACGGTACGATTTCGATTCGTCCGGTCGGCCAGGAAGCGAGCACGCTCGCGCAGGTCGACCGCATCAAGCTCGTCAACCCGGACGTCAAGCAGCTGCGCAAGGGCGCCGATGGCCTGTTCCGCCTGGCCGACCAGAGCAATGCACCGCCGGACGCCGCGGTGCGCATCACGCGCGGCGCGCTGGAGCGCAGCAACGTCAACAGCGTGAACGAGATGGTGCAGCTCATCACCAACTCGCGTCAGTACGACATGGCCATCAAGGCCATGAGCACCGCGCAGCAGATCGATACCGCCGGCGCCAAGCTGTTATCGCTCGGCAATTGATTCGTCACTCAACGCAACAACATTGCGGAAGTTTTAGACCATGGCATCAGCACTGAACATCGCCCAGACCGGCCTCGACGCACAGCAGACGCGGCTGTCGATCATCTCGAACAACCTGGCCAACGTCGCCACCACCGGCTACAAGAAGACCCGTCCGAACTTCGAGGATCTTCTTTACGAGACCATCTCGCAGCCCGGCGCGTCGTCGTCGCAGAGCACCGAATTGCCGTCCGGCCTCATGCTCGGCACCGGTGTGCGCACGGTCTCGACCGCCAAGATTTTCACCCAGGGCACCCTGTCCCAGACCGAGAACGCGCTCGACGTCGCGATCCAGGGCCGCGGTTTCCTGCAGGTGCTGCTGCCCGACGGCTCCACCGCCTATACCCGTGACGGTGGCCTGTCGATGAATTCGCAGGGCCAGATCGTGACCTCGTCCGGTTACCAGGTGGACCCGGCCATCACCATTCCGGCCTCGACCCTGTCGGTGACCATCGCGCCCGATGGCACGGTGTCGGCGCTCACCGCCGGCAATACCGCGCCCACCCAGATCGGCAACATCCAGCTCGCGGACTTCATCAATCCGCAGGGCCTGCAGCCGATTGGTCAGAACCTGTTCAAGGAATCGGTCTCCAGCGGCAACCCGCAGACCAGCACGCCGGGCTTGAACGGTCTCGGCACCTTGATCCAGGGCTCGACCGAAGGTTCGAACGTGAACCCGGTGGAAGAGCTGGTCGACATGATCGAGACCCAGCGTTCCTACGAAATGAATTCCAAGGCCATCCAGACCGTCGACGAGATGCTGCAGTTCGTCACCCAGCAACTGTAAGCCGACGCAAGCCAGAGACTCGCAAGCATGATCATCAACACTTCCCTCATCAACATCCTGCGCGGCACGCTGGCCCTCGGCGTGCTGGCCTCGCTCGTGGCCTGCGATACGCCGCCGCGGCCGCGACCCCGACTACGCCGCGTCCTATCCGGCCGTGCACGCCAGCCCGGCGCAGTCGCAGGCCGCCACCGGCGCGATTTTCCAGGGCGGTTACGACGTCGCGCTGTTCGAAGACCTGAAAGCGCATCGCATCGGCGACATCCTCACCATCCGCCTGTCCGAGAGCAACCAGGCGGCGAAGTCCAACAACAACGCGGTGAGCAAGGCCGGTTCCTCGAAGATGGACAACCCGACCATCCTCGGCGCCAAGCCTGAATTCCTGTTGCCGGGCGTGCTACCGTTGGCGGCGGTCGCCGACAACTCGCTGGAGACCGATCTGTCGGCGACCAACGATTATTCCGGCAAGGCCGACTCCAAGCAGAGCAATTCCTTGAACGGCAGCATCACGGTGACGATTGCCGACGTGCTGCCCAACGGCAATCTCGTGGTGCGCGGCGAGAAGCGTCTGAATCTCAACCAGGGCAACGAGTACATCAAGATCTCGGGGCTGGTGCGGCCGGTCGACATCGGTACCGACAACTCGGTGCTGTCGACCAAGATTGCCGACGCCACCATCGTCTACAGCGGCGACGGCGCCAATGCCGACTCCAGCAAGGTCGGCTGGCTGGGACGCTTCTTCATGAGCGCGGCCTTCCCGTTCTGAGCTTGCGGTACTTGGCGCGATTCTTGATTGCCTTGGTCCTGGCGTCCAAACACAGTCAAAAACCCGGCGCCGAACGGAGCCCTACCCCCATGACAAGAATGCTGGCCACGATGCGATTTCTGATCTCCTGCCTGTGCCTGGCCGCGCTGGGCACGCCGGTGAGCGCCGAGCGCATCAAGGATCTCGCCCAGATTGCCGGCGTGCGCAGCAACCAGCTGGTCGGTTACGGCCTGGTGGTCGGTCTCGACGGCACCGGCGACCAGACCTCGCAAACGCCCTTCACCGTGCAGAGCATACGCAACATGCTCACGCAGATGGGCGTGACGGTGCCGGCCAACGTCAATCCGCAGTTGAAGAATGTCGCGGCGGTGATGGTGCACGCCGACCTGCCGCCCTTCGCCAAGCCCGGCTCCACCATCGACATCACGGTGTCCTCGATGGGCAACGCCAAGAGCCTGCGCGGCGGCAGCCTCATCATGACGCCGCTCAAGGGCGCCGATGGCAATGTCTACGCCATGGCGCAGGGCAACCTGGTGGTGGGCGGCTTCGGCGTCGAATCGAAGGATGGCTCGAGCATCACGGTCAACGTGCCGAGTGTCGGCCGCATTCCCAACGGCGCGACCGTCGAGCGCGAAGTGGCGACGCCGTTCGGCCAGGGCGACTACCTGACGCTCAACTTGCATCGCCAGGATTTCACCACCGCCACCCACATGGCGCAGGCCATCGACAAGGCCTTGGGCGCGCAATCGGCAACGGCGCTCGATGCATCCTCGGTGCGGGTGCTGGCGCCGGCCGATCCGACCCAGCGCGTGTCGTTCATGTCGCTAGTCGAAAATATCGAACTGAGTCCCGGCGACGCACCGGCCAAGGTGGTGGTCAATTCGCGCACCGGCACGGTCGTGATCGGCAACAAGGTCACGGTCACCGCCGCCGCCGTCACCCACGGCAGCCTGACGGTCACCATCAGCAACGATCCCATCGTCAGCCAGCCTGGTCCCTTGTCCGGCGGCCAGACCGCGGTGGTCGACAATCAGAACATCAGCGTCGATCAGAAGAAGAACCGCATGTTCCTGTTCAATCCCGGCGTGTCGCTGGACGACATCGTGCAGGCGGTGAACGGCGTCGGCGCGGCGCCGGGTGACCTGGTGGCCATCCTTGAAGCCTTGAAGGAAGCCGGCGCGCTGCGCGCCGAGCTCATCGTGATCTAGTTCTCACACTTGCCGCCGCGTCGCCACCGGGCGGCGCGGCCTTGCCGCCACGGTGGCAGCCCTTGCCGCCGGCGGGGGGCAAATCCCGGCAAAAGGCCCGCGATTGCGGGCCTTGTCGTGTTTGGCACTGCTTGTGCAATAAGCCAGGCATGAACAGCAAGCTCGCCATCCACGCACCCGCCATCGGCAACACGCCCGCCACCTCGGCCGGCGGTTACGTCGATTTCGCTCGCTTCAGCAACCTGCGCAGCCGTGCCCACAAGGACGAGAACGCCGCCATGCAGCAGGTCGCCGACGAGTTCGAGGCGATGTTCGCCGAGACCATGTTGAAGGCCGCGCGCGAAGCCGACATGGGCGAGGGCATGTTGAATTCCTCCGAGCTCGACACCTACCACGAGATGATGGACAGCCAGCTCGCGCAGTCGCTGGCCAAGAGCCAGGACTTCGGTTTCAACAAGATGCTCGGCCAGCAGTTCGCCGGCGCCCTGGCCGCCGCCAAGGCCAGGGAAGACAAGCAAGCCCAGGGCGGCGACCCGCTCGCGACCTTGAAGAACGGCACGCTGAGCAGCGTCGAGGCGCCGCTGCGCGGTGGCGTGGCCATGTTGCCCCAGAGCATCCGCGAAACGGCGTTCAAGAAGAACGTCGAAGTGCCGGCCGATCGTCAGTCGTTCATCAACGAACTGGCGCCCGCCGCCGCTTCGGCCGCCGGCACGCTCGGGGTCGCGCCGCGCGCGATTCTTGCCCAGGCCGCGCTCGAATCCGGCTGGGGCAAGCACGTCATCCGCATGCCCGACGGCTCGAGTTCGCACAACTATTTCGGCATCAAGGCCGGCAAGGGCTGGAGCGGTCAGACCGTCAAGGTGCCGACCACCGAATACGTCGGCGGCCGTGCCGTCACCGTCAACGCAAGCTTCCGCGCCTACCCCGATGCGGCGAGCGCGTTCCGCGATTACGTCGATTTCATCGGCAACAACCCGCGTTACCAGAAGGCGCTGGAACAGGGCGCCAATGCCGGCCAGTACGCGCGCCAGCTGGAAGCGGCGGGCTATGCCACCGACCCCAACTACGCCAACAAGATCATGGCCATCCTCTCCGGCGACGGATTCGATGGCGCCAGCTCCAACGCATTCGAAGTGAGCAACTGACATGTCCGGAGACATTTTCAACATTGGCCTCTCGGCGCTGCTGGCTTCGCAGCGTGGCCTGGCCACCACCGGTCACAACATCGCCAACGTCAACACCGCCGGCTACAGCCGCCAGCGTGTGACCTTCGAAACCCGCGAGCCGCAGTTCATCGGCGTGGGTTTCGCCGGCAAGGGTGTCGACATCCAGTCCATCACGCGCGTCGCCAATGACTTCCTGGTCGACCAGTTGCGCATCGCCACCTCCAACCAGGCACAGGCCGACAAGACCGTCGAACTCATCGACCAGGTGGACACCCAGATCGGCGACGCCTTGATTTCCAGCGGCATCCAATCGTTCTTCAATTCCATCAGCGATGCCAACAACGATCCGCGTCTCATGGCCACCCGCCAGGTGGTGGTGGAGAGCGCACGCGCGACGGTGTCGCGCTTCCAGGAACAGGAAGAACAGCTGAACGGCCTGTCGCGCAGCGTCAATCGCCAGATGAGCGGCATCGTCGAGAAGATCAACGGCCTGACCACCTCCATCGCGCGCATCAACAAGGACATCGCCTTGGGCGCCGGTCTTGCCAGCGGCGTGGTGCCGAACGACCTGCTCGACAAGCGCGATCAGCTGCTGGTCGATTTGTCCAAGTTGGTCGGTGTCAGCACCCAGCAGCGTTCCGACGGCATGGTCAACGTATTGATTGGCGACGGCCAGCTGGTGGTGACCGGCGGCAACTCGGAAGACCTGCTGGTGACCTCCAACATCCTCGATGCGTCGCGCACCGAGATCTCGTTCAATGTCGCCAACGTCGTGACCCAGGTCACGAGCTCGATCAGCGGCGGCGAGCTCGGCGCGCTGGTCGCGTTTCGCGACGGCACCTTGGAACCGGCGCGCAATTCCATCGGCCAGATGGCCGCGACCTTCGCCATGGCCATGAACGAGCAGCACCGCAAGGGCATGGACCTGCGCGGCAACCTCGGCGGTGACATGTTCACCATTCCGCCGCCGGTAGTGAAAGCGCCCGCGTCCAATACCGGCAGCATCACCGCGGCGTTCGATCTGAACAACGTCGGCGGTCTCACGAATTCGGACTACCGGCTCAACTACGACGGCACCAATTACACGCTGTACAAGTTGACCGACGGCTCGAGCCGCACGCTGACCGGTACCGGGCCGTTCAATGTCGACGGCGTGGTATTGACAGTCACGACGCCGCCTGCGGCCGGGGATTCATTCCTCATCCAGCCGACCAAGACCGTGCCGCGCGCCTTGAAATTCCTGTTGAACGACCCGGCGACGCTGGCCTTGTCGTCGCCGAACCGCAGCTCGCGCGCCAACAGCAACATCAGCGACGCGACCATTTCGCGCGCCGAGGTGCTGGACGAAACCAATGCGGCCCTGCTTACCACCACCACCCTGGTGTTCGACAATCCGCCCACCACTTACAAGGTCAACGGCGTCGGCGCCAGCATCGCCTTCACCAACGGCGCGAATATCGATTTGAACGGCTGGCGCGTGCAGATTGCCGGCAGCCCGGCGGCCGGCGACACCTTCACGGTACAGAGCAACGCCGGCGGCGTCGGCGACAACAGCAACGGCATTGCCTTGAGCAAGCTGCAGGCCGAGCCGATATTGGAAGGTGGCACCGCCACTTTGCAGGAAGTGTACGGGGTGTTGACCGGCGTGGTCGGCGCGGCCGCCTCGCAGGCCCATGTCAGCAGCCAGGCGCTCGGCACCTTGACCGAAAACGCCGCCGCCGCGCGCGATGCCATGGCCGGCGTCAACCTGGAGGAAGAAGCGGCCAACCTGCTGCGCTTCCAGCAGGCCTTCCAGGCGGCCGCGCAGGTCATCAAGGCCGCCGACCAGGCCTTCCAGGCCATCATCAACGCCACCCGAGGCTAAACGTCATGCGCGTCACCACCAATCAACTCTATAGCCAGACGCTCAATCGCATTCTCGATCTGCAGGCCAGCACGCGCGAAGCGACCAATCAGATCTCGAGCGGCAAGCGCATCACGAGGCCGGGCGACGATCCCGTCGCCGCCGGCGAAGTCATGCAGATCAAGGACCGCACCAATGCCGCCGCGCAGTTCGATCGCAACGGCGTGCAGGCCGAATCGCGCCTGACCCAGGTCGACGACGTGCTGGGCGGCGTGAGCAACATGTTGCAGCGCGTGCACGACCTGGTCCTGCAGGGCCGCAGCGAATCGATCAGCAACGCCGACCGCGATTCCATTGCCAAGGAGATCCGCGAACAGCTCGAAGTGCTGGTCGACCTCGGCAACACGCGCAACGCCTCGGGTGAGTACATCTTTGCCGGCGCCGCGGTCGGGACGCGGCCTTTCACCTCGGATGCGCTGGGCAATGTCAGCTACAACGGCGACCAGACCGTGCGCGAGCTGCAGCTGTCGGATACCCGCACCATCGCCGAGAGTTTCACCGGCCACGACGCACTGTTCGCGGTGCGCAACGGCAACGGCACCTTCATCGGCGGGCGCGTCGCCAGCAATACCGGCACCGGCCAGATCAGCGACAACACGGTGATCAACGGCGCGGCCTATGTCGCCCACGATTTCCGCATCAGCTTCACCAGCGCCACGAGCTTCGACATCATCGACGACACGCTCGGTTCCACGGTCGCCACCGCGCAGCCCTACACCGATGGCGCAGCAATCGCCTTCAATGGCTCGCTCGTGACAGTGTTCGGCGCGCCCAACGCCGGCGACCAGTTCACCGTCACGCCGAGCCAGAACCAGTCCATGTTCAAGACCCTCGGCAACATCGCCGGGGCGTTCGAGAAGGGCTATGCGAATCCGGCCGAGCAGGCCAACTTCGGCTTCGACATCGACCGCACCATCGAGGCCTTGGACCGCTCGATGGAGAAGGTCGCGGAACTGCGTGCGACCACCGGCGCGCGGCTGAACAGCATCGCCGCCCAGCGCGACGTCAACGACCAGGTCAATCTCAACCTGCAGACCCTGCGCTCCAAGCTCGAGGATGTCGACCTGGCCAAGGCCATCACCCAGCTCAGCCAGGAAAGCACCGCCTTGACGGCCGCGCAGCAAGCCTTCGTGAAGGTGCAGGGGCTGAGCTTGTTCAACTATCTGTAGGTGCGATTTCAATCGCACATCAAGAGGCGCGCCCAGGATGCGGGTCCGAACTGAATGTGCGAATGACTTCGCACCTGCGGAAGATTGCGCCGGCCAAGCCTCAAGACGCGGGCCTCGCGCGCCGCTAGCCGTCCTCGAACGGGTCGAGTGGCGCCATTGGCGATTGCCACGACCCCGCCAGAGGATTTTCCGTGGCCATCGAACCCATCAACCTGGAAGACCAGTTGTTCCTCAGGCTGCGTACGGCCACCGTGCAGCGGCTGCGCGCCGCGCACCGCGCCGATCACGGCCTGTGCGTGCTGCTCGAGCGTGAACGGGTCGCCTGCCTGCACGAACTCGGCGCCCACCGCGCGGCCGCGCACCGTCACATCCTGAGCGCCGCCTGAGGGGCGCTAGGCCACGCCTCGAGTCGGGTTCCCGACGCGCCCGTGTCGGCCGCTACCCGCAATCCCGTCACACGTAAACTTTCGTCACATTTCGCTGACCAGTGCCTGACACCGCCAGTCTCATGATCGCGGTTTCTTGACAGCGCCCCGCGCCGCGATTACAACGACCCTACCCGTTGAGGTGGGTGCCAGGAATCTGGCGCCCCCTCGTTGCCCGAACGGGGTGCCAGTGCTTCAACCACAAAACATCGCCAAGACGATGGGGGAGCCGCTCGCTCGTGAGCAGTCAGTCGCCAGTCGTGATCGTGGAGCGGGATGCCAATACCGTCCACGAACTCAAACAGATCCTCAATTACCTCGACATGAGCACCGTGGACGTGCCGCCCGAGGGCGATCTCGTCGCAGTCATGGAGACGCGCCCGGCGCCCTACATGGTGCTGCTCGGCGAATGCGGCGACCCGCGCGCCCAGAGCGAGGCGTTTCGTCGCATTAAGGCGGCTGATCCCTATACGCCACTGCTGCTCTTGAGCAGCGGCGAGGCGGCGTCGACGCCCAGCGAACTCGACCACGACGCGCTGGCGCGGGTGCGCCTGCCGCTGCGGCAGAGCGAATTCGAAGCCGCGCTGCAGAAGGTCAAGACCTACCGCGAGAACCGTCACCAGGAAGGTTCGCCGCGTTCCCTGGAGCTGTTCCGCAGCCTGGTCGGTTCCAGCACCGGCATCCAGCGTGTACGCAACATGATCGAAATGGTCGCGCGCAGCGACGCCAACGTGCTGATCGTGGGCGAGTCCGGCACCGGCAAGGAGGTCGTGGCGCGCCATGTGCACCATCATTCCAACCGTCGCAGCAAGCCCTTCGTGCCCTTGAACTGTGGCGCGATTCCGCCCGATCTTCTCGAAAGCGAGCTGTTCGGCCACGAGAAGGGCGCTTTCACCGGCGCCATCGCCAGCCGCCAGGGCCGTTTCGAGATGGCCGACGGCGGCACGCTGTTCCTCGATGAAATCGGCGACATGAGCCTGTCCATGCAGGTCAAGCTGTTGCGCGTCCTGCAGGAGCGCACTTTCGAGCGGGTCGGCAGCAACAAGAGCCATTCGGTGAACGTGCGCATCATCGCCGCCACCCATGTGAACCTCGACCAGGCGATTCGCGAGGGGCGTTTTCGCGAGGATTTGTTCTATCGCCTCAACGTGTTCCCGATCGAGACGCCGCCGCTCAGGGCGCGTACCGAAGACCTGCCGCTGCTGGTCAATGATCTCGTCGAACGACTCGATCACGAGGGGCGTGGCACCATACGACTGACCCAGTCCTGCATCGATTCGCTGACCGAATACAACTGGCCGGGCAACGTGCGGGAGCTCGCCAACCTTGTCGAGCGGCTGTCGATTCTCTATCCCAACGGCGTGGTGGACGTGCACGACCTGCCGGAAAAATACCGCTCGGCGCAGGTGGTGGCGCGCGCGCCGACCAAGCCCGACAGCCTGCCGCAAGGCGGCGGCGATGTGCCTCCGCCGGCCGCGCTGGCCAATCCGCGCCTGCCGCGCGCCGGTATCGATTTGAAGGAACACCTGACGGTCATCGAGCGCGATCTCATCCTGCAGGCGCTGGAGGAAACCGACTGGGTGGTCGCCCATGCCGCCAAGAAGCTGTGCATGGGGCGCACGACGCTGGTCGAGAAAATGCGCAAATTCGACCTGGTGCGCGAGGGCATCTGACGGGTCCTTGACGCTCGGGCCCGGGTTCAAGCCCGGTGTTTTTTATCAAGTCACGGTTTTAAAAGGATAAAAAAACCGTGGCACGGTCCTTGCTCAAAGCCTTGCACGTGACCGCAGCATTGACGCTGTGGACTCGAACAAGCACCAACGAGCATGACGACCGCAGCCATCACCAACGCCGAGCAGCTATGTGAAGCCTTCGCCGAGTTCGAAGACGCCTCGCGTGAACTGTCGTCGTTCTATACCCACCTCGAGGAAAAGGTCAGCGAGCTGACCGCCGAACTGCAGGTGTCGCGCGCCGGCCAGGCCCGCGAACTGGAAGAGAAGCAGCGCCTTGCCGCGCGTCTCAACAACCTGCTCGACGCCCTGCCGGGCGGCGTGGTGGTGCTGGACCAGCGCGGCCTCGTGCAGGAATTCAATCCCGCCGCCAGCGAGCTGTTGGGCGACATCGCCCGCGGTGACGCCTGGCACAGCATCGTGGCGCGCGCCTTCGCGCCGCGCTGGGACGATGGCCACGACCTGTCGCTGGCCGACGGCCGCCGCGTCAATATCGCGACGCAGGCGCTGTCCGGCGAGCCCGGCCAGATCCTGCTCATCAAGGACGTCACCGAAACCCGCCTGCTGCAGGACCAGCTGGCCCATCACAAGCGCCTGTCGGCCAAGACCGAGATGGCGGCTGCGATGGCTCACCAGATCCGTACGCCCTTGGCGGCCGCGCTGCTCAACGTCGGCAACCTGCGCCGCGCGCGCAGCGATGCCGACCGCGAGCGGGTGCTGGAGCGCGGGCTGCAATCGCTGCGCAAGCTTGAGCGCCTGGTCGACGAGATGCTGTTGTTCGCGCGTGGCGGCCAGTTGGCGGTCGAACCGGTGCACGGGCGCGATCTGCTGGCCGGCATCGAGAGCGCCGCTCGCGAGGCCTTCAGCATCACAGGCTTCGAACTCGAGTTCGCCCCGTTCAACGACGAAGGCCGGGTCTACGTCAACACCTCGGCCCTCACCAGCGTGTGTCTGAACCTCATCGACAACGCCTGCCATGCGTGCCGCGCCCAGGGCCGCATGACCGTCACGGCGGGCGTGGTGGAAGGGCGCCTGGTGCTGGCCTTCCAGGACAATGGCCCGGGCATCGCGGCGGAGCAGGCGGCGCGCATCTTCGAACCGTTCTTCACCACGCGCTCCAACGGCACGGGCCTCGGCCTCGCGGTGGCGCGCGCCGTGACCCAGGCCCATGGCGGCGAGTTGACCCTGGTCAGCGCCCCCGGCCAGGGCGCCTGTTTTCTCATGACCTTGCCGCTCATCGCGGCGCACGCGGCACAACAAGATTCCCCAGCAACCCGAGAGACGCACGCGGTCGCCGCTTTCGAGCCGGCCGGCCTGCGTCAGGCAGGATGATCCCATGACCCGTCACGCCACCCAGATCCTGATCGTCGAAGACGACCACTCACTGCGCGAAGCGCTGCTCGACACCGCATCGTTCGCGGGCCTCGACGCCACCGGCGCCGCCGACGGCACGGCCGCCCTGGAACTCCTGGCCGAAGAACATTTCGACCTCGTGATCAGCGACATCCAGATGGAGCCGATGGACGGTCACACGCTGTTGCGCGAGATCCGCAGCCGCTATCGCGACCTGCCGGTGGTGTTGATGACGGCCTACGAATCAATCCAGAGCGCGGTCAGCGCGCTGCGCGAAGGCGCCACCGATTACCTCGTCAAGCCGTTCGAAGCGGAAGTGCTGGTGGCGCGCATCGGTGACTGGCTGCCGCCGGCGCCGGCGCCGCTGGAAGACGACGTGGTGGCAGTCGACCCGGTCAGCCGCCGCGTGTTCGAACTGGCGCGTCGCGTCGCCCAGTCCGACGCCTCGGTGATGATCACCGGCGAGTCCGGGGTCGGCAAGGAGATCGTGTTCCGCACCATACATCGTCACTCGCAGCGCGCGACGCAGGCGCCGGTCGCGATCAACTGCGCGGCGATTCCGGACAACATGCTCGAGGCGGTGCTGTTCGGATACGACAAGGGCGCCTTCACCGGCGCCTACAAGGCCAGCCCCGGCAAGTTCGAACAGGCCCAGGACTCGACCTTGCTGCTCGACGAAATCTCCGAGATGCCGCTCGCGCTGCAGGCCAAGCTGCTGCGCGTGCTGCAGGAACGCCAGGTCGAGCGCCTGGGTTCGAACAAGGTCATCGATCTCGATGTACGCATCGTCGCCACCACCAACCGCGATCTGCGTCGCGAAGTGGAAGCGGGGCGTTTCCGTGAAGACCTCTACTACCGTCTGAACGTCATGCCGATCAACGTGCCGCCGCTGCGTCAGCGTCGCGAGGACATCGTGCCGCTGGCCAAGGCCTTGCTGGCGCGCGCCGCGGCGCGCAGCCAACAGGCGGTGCCGGCCATCAACGGCGCCGCCTGCGAACGCCTCATGGCGCACCACTGGCCGGGCAACATCCGCGAACTCGACAACGTCATGCAGCGCGCGCTGATCCTGCACCAGGGCGAGGGCATCAACCTCGATGATCTCGTGTTCGAACAGATGACGCCGGCGGTGTCGTCCACGCTCGGGGCCGGTGTCAGCGTCAGCGAAGCGCCGCGCGCGGTGTCGTTTGCCGACGAGGACGACGACGATGACGATGCATGCGGCGCCGATTCGCTGGGCGGCGACCTCAAGGATCACGAACGCCGTCTGATCCTGAACGCCCTGGAAGAAGGCCGCGGCAGCCGCAAGTTCGCGGCCGAGAGACTCGGCATCAGCCCGCGCACCTTGCGCTACAAGCTGGCCCGCCTGCGTGACGCCGGCGTCGCGGTGCCGGGCGTCTGAAGTCGTCAGCCTTATCCACGCACACTGACCAGTCACGGACACAGCCATGAACAACACCATCGACGCCCAGGCGGTTCTCGCGCAGATGCGCGCCCTGACCGCGCAGGCACGCGGTCTCGACATGCCGCGCGCCGCCAATGCCGTCAACCCGATGGGCGGCGCCACGCCGCCGGTGTCGTTCGGCGACGTCATGAAGAATGCGCTCGACTTCGTCAATGACAACCAGGTCAAGGCCGCGCAGTTGTCCGACAAGTTCGAGCGCGGCGACAAGAGCGTCGACGTCGCGCAGGTGATGGTCGCCCTCCAGAAAGCCAACCTGTCCTTCCAGGCCGCAACCCAGGTGCGCAACAAACTGGTGTCGGCCTACCAGGACATCATGAACATGCCGCTCTAAGAACACGCTACCCAGTGAGTCAAGACCATGGCTGAAGCTGCCACATTCAACGCCCAGGCATCCTTGATGCTGCTGTTACGCCAGGTCGGTGTACTGGTGGGACTGGCGGCGGCGGTGGCGCTGGGTCTGTACGTCGCGCTGTGGGCGCGCCAGCCGGAATACTCGGTGCTGTTTTCCGATCTGCAGGACCGCGATCTCAACCAGGTCATAGAGCAGCTGACCAGCAACAACATCCCCTATCGCATGGACCCCAACGGCGGCACGGTGCTGGTGCCCGCCGACAATCTCATGAACGCACGCATGAAGCTGGCCGGCGCCGGTCTTGCGCCGACCAGCAGCAGCAAGGGCGCCGGCTTCGAGGCCATGAACAGCGAGCAGCCGTTCGGCACCAGCCAGTTCCTCGAACAGGCGCGTTACCAGCACGCCATCGAAGGCGAACTGTCGCGCTCGATTTCGCACATCACCAACGTGCGCTCGGCGCGCGTGCACATCGCCATGCCCAAGCAGTCGGCGTTCGCGCGCACCAAGCGCGACCCCAGCGCGTCGGTGATAGTCGATCTCTACAACGGCCGTCAGCTCGAACGTCACCAGGTCGCGGCGATTGCGCAGATGGTGTCGGCGGCGGTGGCGGGCATGCCGGTCAACCAGGTGACGGTTGTCGACCAGCGCGGCAACCTGCTGACCGACAACGCCGACCAGAACGACAGCCTGGTGGTGTCGGCCAAGCGCTTCGAGTACACGCGCAACCTCGAGCAGTCCTATATCGATCGCGTCGAAGCGATCCTGTCGCCCCTGGTCGGGCCCGATGGCGTGCGCGCCGAAGTGACGGCCGATCTCGATTTCACCGAGAGCCAGCAGTCGAAGGAAACCTACAACCCCGACATGGCGGCGGTGCGCAGCGAATCGAGCACCGAGGAAGAGCGCAGCGGCGACGCTGCCAACGGCGTGCCGGGCGCGCTCAGCAACCAGCCGCCGGCCGCCGCCTCGGCGCCGGAGCAGACCGCCAACGCCGATCCGAACGCGCAGGGCGCGCCCGGCGCCAAGGGTGCGGCGAGCTCGGCCACGGCCTCGGTCAACAAGCGCAGCCAGAAGACCAAGAACTACGAAGTCGACCGCAACGTGGTGGTGGAGAAGAACAGCGTCGGCAGCATCAAGCGCCTGTCGGTGGCGGTGGTGGTGCGTGCGCCGACGCCGGCCGCGGCGCCCGCCACGCCGGCCGAAGGCGACGCGGCCGCCGAGGGCGACAAGAAAGAGGGCGATGCCGCGGCCGCCGCCACGCCGCCCGCGCCGGCCGCGCTCAGCGAGGCCGAAATCGAGCGCATGACCAATCTCGTCAAGCTCGCCATCGGCTTCGATGCCGCGCGCGGCGACTCGGTCACCATCACCAGCGCCGAGTTCCAGGCGCCGCCGGCCGCCGAGCCCTTGCCGGAACTGCCGATCTGGCAGCAGCCCTGGGTGTGGAATGTCGGCAAGCAGGTGGCCGGTGGCCTGTTCGTGCTGTTCGTGCTGTTCGGCGTCATTCGCCCGACCGTGAAATCGCTGATGACCAAGCCGCTGACGGTGGCCGGCAGCAGCGGCGAAATGGCGGCGCTCGAAGGCGGCATGGGCGCCAATGGCCTGCCGGCGCTGGCCGGCCCGGCCGGCATGGATGCCCAGATGGCGCTGCCCAACCAGCGCCACGATGGGCAGCCGCTGCTGGCGTCATCCGAAATCGATCCGAACATCGACAGCGTCAAACAGTTCGTCAGCAATGACCCGCGCGTCGCCGCGCAGGTCATCAAGGGCTGGGTTGGCGGCGAATAAGACCTCGCGGGAATCATCATGGCAGACGCACCAGCACAACTCGACGGCGCGCAGAAGGCCGCCATCTTCCTGATGTCGATCGGCGAAGGGCCGGCGGCCGAGATCATGAAATACCTCGGCCCGCGCGAAGTGCAGAAGATCGGCGTGGCCATGACCAGTCTCGACGTGGTGTCGCCGACCAACGTCAGCACCGCCATCGGTGAATTCATCGAACTGGTGCGCTCGCACACCGGCATCGGCATCGGCAACGAGGAATACATCCGCTCGGTGCTGACCAACGCGCTGGGCGAGGAGAAAGCCTCCAGCATGATCGACCGCATCCTGCTCGGCGGCCACACCAAGGGCCTCGAATCCCTGAAGTGGATGGACCCACGCGCGATCGTCGAACTGGTGCGCTTCGAGCATCCGCAGATCATCGCCATCGTGCTGTCCTATCTCGATTCCGACCAGTCGGCCGAGGTGCTGTCGCTGTTGCCGGAAAACACCCGCTCGGATCTCCTGATGCGCATCGCCACCATGGACGGCATTCAACCGGCCGCCATGAAGGAACTGAACGAGATGCTCGAGCTGCAGCTGCGCGGCGGCGCCGGCGGCCAGCAGTCGTCGCTCGGCGGCATCAAGTGCGCGGCCGAGATTCTCAACTTCGTCGACCGCAGCATCGAAGCGAAGATCAACGAGCAGATCACCGAGGCCGACGCCGATCTCGCCACCAAGATCCAGGACTTGATGTTCACCTTCGAGAACATCGCCGACATCGACGACCGCGGCATCCAGGCGCTGCTGCGCGAAGTGTCGACCGACAACCTGGTGCTGGCCATGAAGGGCTGCGACGACACCATCAAGGACAAGATCTTCAAGAACATGTCGAGCCGCGCGGCGGAAATGCTGCGCGAGGACCTCGAATCCAAGGGCCCGGTCAAGCTCTCGGAAGTCGAGGGCGCGCAGAAGGAAATTCTCGGTATCGCCCGCCGCCTGGCCGACGAAGGCACGATCAGCCTGGGCGGATCCGGCGAGCAGATGGTGTAAGGGAGGACGACGAACATGCACAGCGCCGAAGCCGTCGCGAGCGACCAGTCAGTCAACATGGCCGAGGGCTTCGGCCCGGGCGACGGTGTCGTCACGCCCTACGAACTGCCGGACATCGAACAGATCCTGGTGCGTAACGGCGCCAACGGCGCGGGCGTGGTCACCGCCCGCGAACTGGAGAGCATCCACAAGCAGGCCTATGCGGAAGGCTTTGAAAGCGGTACCGCCGAAGGCTATGCCGATGGCCAGAGTCGCGCCGCCGCCGACATCCAGGCGCGCTGCGACATTCTCGACGATCTCACCGCGCAACTGGTCGCGCCGCTCGCGAGGCTCGATGAAGAGATGGTCAATTCGGTCGCCGAACTGGCGCTCTTGATCGCGCGCCACCTGGTGCGTCGCGAACTGAAGACCGCGCCGGGCGAAGTGATAGGCGTGGTGCGCGAGACCATGCGCCTGTTGCCGATCGCGAGTCGCGGCACGACCCTGCACCTCAATCCCGATGACGCCGAACTGGTGCGCTCGGCGCTGTCCATCGACACCGACGGCATCAGCTGGCGCGTGGAAGCCGACCCGCTGATTTCGCGCGGCGGCTGCATCGTCGAGACCGAGACCTCGCGCATCGACGCCACCGTCGAATCGCGCATCGCCGCCATCGCTTCGAAGATGTTCGGCGGTGAACGCGAAAGCGATCGGGGCGCGGCATGAACGCCAACCTTGCGCCATGGCTGAATTCTTCACCCAGCAGCCGCTGGTGCGCGGATCTCGTGCCCTATTTCGAACGCCTGGCCGAGCCGCCGGCGGTGGCGGTGGAAGGCAAGCTGTCGCGCATGGTCGGCCTGACCCTGGAGGCGGTGGGCTGCCAGGCCGCGATCGGCGATCGCTGCCGCGTCTACAACCCTGGTGGCGTCGACGTCGACGCCGAAGTGGTGGGCTTTTCCGGTGAGCGCCTGTTCCTCATGCCGACCGGTATCCCACGTGGCCTGTCGCCCAATGCGCGGGTCATCCCGCTCGGCGGCGCCGGCGACGTGGCGGTGGGCGAGGCCTTGCTCGGCCGCGTGCTGGACGGTTCCGGCCGGCCACTGGACAACCGCGGACCGCTGCATTTGAGCGAGCGCCGGCCGCTATACGGAGAGATGATCAATCCTCTGCAACGCGCCGTGATCAGTGAGCCGCTGGACGTCGGTGTGCGCTCCATCAATGCCTTGCTGACGGTCGGCCGCGGCCAGCGCATCGGCCTGTTCGCGCCGTCCGGTGTCGGTAAATCAGTGTTGCTCGGCATGATGACGCGCTTCACCGACGCCGACGTGATCGTGGTCGGGCTCATCGGTGAGCGCGGCCGTGAAGTGAAGGAATTCATCGAAGAGATCCTCGGCGAAGCCGGCATGGCGCGCGCGGTGGTGGTGGCGACGCCGGCCGACAACCCGCCGCTCATGCGCATGCACGGCGCCGCCATGGCCACCAGCATCGCCGAATACTTCCGTGACACCGGCAGGCACGTGCTGCTGCTGATGGATTCCCTGACGCGCTATGCGCAGGCCAATCGCGAGATCGCGCTCACCATCGGCGAACCGCCCGCCACGCGCGGCTTTCCGCCGTCGGTGTTCGCGCGCCTGCCGCAGCTGGTCGAACGCGCCGGCATGGGCGTCGGTGGCCGCGGTTCGATCACGGCCTTCTACACGGTCCTGACCGAGGCCGACGATCCCAACGACCCGGTGGCCGATTCGGCGCGCGCCATTCTCGATGGCCACATCGTGCTGTCGCGACGCCTGGCCGAGCGCGGCCTGTACCCGGCCATCGACATCGAGGCGTCCATCAGCCGCGTGATGTCGCAGGTGGTCGGCGACCGCCAGTTGAAATACGCGCGCGCCCTCAAGCATTTCTATTCGCTGTACGAACAGAACGCGGATCTCTTCAACGTCGGCGCCTACCAGCGCGGCGCCAATCCCGAACTCGACAGCGCGGTGGCCATGCGTCCGCAGATCCTCGAGTTCCTGGGCCAGGATCGGCGCGCGGCGGTCAATTTCAACGACGCCGTGTCGGCCCTCGCCACCGTCACCGGCGGCGACATCCTCGACAGCTGAACTCTCAAGCAAGGTAGCCCGCCATGACCCGCAGCCAACGCATGAAGCGCATCGTGACCTTGAACGAGATGCAGAAATCGGTGGCGTCGCAAAAGCTCGCGAGCACCCGTGGGCGTCATGATGGCAATCTGAAAAAGCTCGAGGAATTTCGCCGTTATCGCCTGGAATACGCGCGCGCCCTGCAGAACCCTGGCCAGGCCATGAGCGCGGCGGCGGCACGCGATACGCGCGTGTTCCTGGGCCAGCTCGAACGCACCATCACCGCCCTCGAGCAGATGGTCACGCGCTCCGAGCGCGAGTGCGCGGACGACCTCGCCGCCTGGAAGCGCGAGGCGCAGCGCGCCAACGTGTTGGTGGATATTCTCGACCGCTGCACGCGCAACGAAGAATCCGACCGCGAAGGGCGGCTGCAGCGTGAGATTGATGACCGGCGGGTGGAACTCGCCGGTATGGATTGAAACGACGGTTTCTTCCGTAGGTGCGAATTTATTCGCACATTTAAAGGGCTGCCAATGCCTCACTTCGGGACAGATGCGAATAAGTCTGACCCACAAATCCAGCACCGCCGATCCCCCCTTCAGCGTTTCAAGCGCTCATCGAAATACGCAATCGTCTTCGCCAAACCGTCGCGCAACTTCACGCTTGGTTCCCACCCGAGCTGGGTGCGCGCACGCGTGATATCCGGCTGGCGCTGGCGCGGATCGTCGGTGGGCAGCGGCTGGAAGCTTATCTTGCTCTTCGAACCGACCATCTCCACCACCAGCTCGGCGAGCTGGCGAATGGTGAATTCGTCGGGATTGCCGATGTTGATCGGGCCTGTCACTTCCGGCGCGCTGTCCATGAGCTTGACGAGGCCGGCGATGAGATCGTCCACATAGCAGAACGAACGGGTCTGCGAGCCATCGCCGTAGAGCGTGATGTCCTGGTTGGCGAGGGCCTGCACGATGAAGTTGGACACCACGCGGCCATCGTTGGGATGCATGCGCGGGCCATAGGTGTTGAAGATGCGCGCCACCTTGATGGCCAGGCCGTGCTGGCGGTGGTAGTCGAAGAACAGGGTTTCGGCACAGCGTTTGCCTTCGTCGTAGCAGGCGCGCGGGCCGATGGGATTGGTGTGACCCCAGTAGTCCTCGGTCTGCGGATGGATTTCGGGGTCGCCGTAGACCTCGCTGGTCGAGGCCTGCAGGATGCGCGCCTTGATGCGCTTGGCCAGGCCCAGCATGTTGATGGCGCCGTGCACGCTGGTCTTGGTGGTCTGCACCGGGTCGAACTGGTAGTGGATGGGCGACGCCGGGCAGGCGAGGTTGTAGATCTCGTCGGCCTCGATATAGAGCGGGAAGGTGATGTCATGCCGCAGCAGCTCGAACATCGGGTTGTCCAGCAGATGCACGACGTTGTCCTTGGCGCCGGTGTAGAAATTGTCCACGCACAGCACATCGTCGCCGCGCGCCAGCAGCGCCTCGCACAGGTGGGAGCCTAAGAAACCGGCGCCGCCGGTGACCAGAACGCGACGACGCGTTCCCTGAGTGCGGTTGGAAATATGCATGCGAACGGCCCCTCCCAGGCTTTGTGCGCGGCGCGTGCCATTGTGACATGGGCTGGCCGCGACTCGGCGGCGTTGTGGCACGGGCTTTGCTGATATCGGCTCGAGAACATTGGTCCTGAGGTCTTGGAGAACGACATGCCCGCCATCGACGCCGCCCTGCCCGCCGCCCCGACGCCCACGCCTGGCGCCGCGGCCGAATCACGACCCATGGCCCAAAACGCTGTCAAACCAGCGAAAATGGCCAACGGTGACAGCCAGGCCAGCGATGCATTCATTGCTGCCCTGCTGGCCCAGAGCACCGCGCAGATGATCACCCCCGAGCAGCCTGCCGCGGCCGGCGAAGCGGGGACGGCGCTCGTCACGGGACAGGAATTGCCGACCTTGCGGCCAGCACTTGCCGCCACCCCGGCCGTGCGCCGTCCGGCGGCGCCCCTGGCTCCCGATTCCGCACCAACCATGGCGGCGGCGGCGGAAGGCGGCGCACAGGATGAATTCGCGACGGCTTTTGTCGCCCTGCAGGACGCCATGACCGGCGGCGCGGGGGGCGAGCGCGGCAAGGACAGCGGCCCGGCCAGTGCCGGCGATGACGCAGTCACCGCCACCGCCCTGCTGTCGGATCCGAATGCGTCGACGCTCACCACGCCGGCACGGGGCGAGACCGAAGCCAGCCGCGCACTCGATGCCCTCGGCGGTGCGCACGCCGCGCGCATTCACGAGGCGCCGGCGCCGGCCCAGGCCTATGCCGCCAAGCCCGCGCCCTTGCCCATGGACCAGCCGGCGCTGTTCGCCGAACGTTTGAACCAGCACATCTCCTTCATGATTGGCGACCAGGTGCAGAGCGCCCAGATCGCCGTCACGCCGGCCGACCTCGGGCCGGTGGAAGTGCGCGTGACGATGGTCGGCGACGAGGCCAAGATCCAGCTGTCCGCCACCCATGCCGCGACCCGCGAAGCTTTGAACGAAGCCTTGCCGCGCTTGCGCGCGTCGTTCGCCGAGGCTGGCATTTCCCTGTCCCAGGCCGGCGTGTTCGCGCAGATGCCCGAACGCCAGCAGGCCGATCCGTCGTACACCGCCCAGGCCCGTGGCCAGGACGGCGATTTCGATATCGCGTCGGCGGCGCCGGTGGCCGGCAGCCGCAGCCTCAAGGTAGGCCTCATCGACGCGTTCGTGTAGCCACGAGGCGGCCGTCAAGAACTTGTCGGCCAGCGCCACCGCGCTACTCCGACTCGCGTCATAAACACGTGGCCGCGCCGCCCGGCGCGACCCGCCACGCCTCCCCAGGTCCTCCGTTGGCTCGGGCCGGCGCCGCGTCCATCGACGGCGTCCTTTTTGAATTCATGCGCTTAGCGCCCACGCCGGCGCGCGCTCCGGGAACCGGAACGGGTTCGCACCTGGTGGCATGACGATTGCACCAGGGCCTACACGAATTCGACTCCAGGAGCTAAACATGTCTCAAGCAGCAGCTGCAGCCTCGGCGCCCGCCGGCGGCAACAAGAAACTCATCATCATTGCCGCGACCGTGGTGTTGCTGGCTGCCATCGGCGGTGGCGTGGCGGTGATGCTGAAGGGCGGCGACAAGAAGGCCGAGGCGGCCGAGCACGCCGAGAAGGAAGTCGTGCACGAGCCGGTCTACATCGATATCAAGCCCGAGTTCGTCATCAATTTCGCCAACAAGGCCGGCCACTCCAAGTATCTCAAGTGCGAACTCTCGGTGGTGACCAAGGACCCCGAGATCGAGAAGGCCGTCGAGAAGCACCTGCCGGCCATCCGCAATGCGCTGGTGCTGCTGCTGTCGCGCCAGATCTATGAAGAGCTCATGCCCAACGAAGGCAAGGAAAAGCTGCGCGCCGACGCGTTGGCGGCGGTGCAAGAGGTGTTGAAGGCCCAGACCGGCAAGCCCGGTATCGAGGACCTCTTCTTCTCGAACTTCGTGATGCATTGATTTCCTGAGCACGCAGCACCGGACCCACCGTCATGGCCAATTCCGATCTCTTGTCCCAGGATGAAATCGACGCGCTGCTGTCGGGCGTAGACAGCGGCGAGGTCGAAACCGAAGTCGACGAGGGCCTGCCGCCGGGCGCCGCGCAGCAATACGACTTCACCACCCAGGACCGCATCGTCCGCGGGCGCATGCCGACGCTCGAGATGATCAACGAGCGCCTGGCGCGCAACCTGCGCCAGAGCCTGTTCGACATGCTGCGCCGCTCGCCGGTGATCTCGCTGGAAGGCATACAGCTGTCGAAGTTCGGCGAATACGTGCACACCCTGTTGATGCCGTCCAATCTCAACATCGTGCGCATGCGCCCGCTCAAGGGCTCGGCGCTGATCGTGTGCAATCCCAAGCTCATCTTCTCGCTGGTCGATTGCTTCTTCGGCGGCGAAGGGCGCTTCTACAACAAGATTGAAGGGCGCGACTTCAGCACCACCGAGATGCGCATCGTCAAGCGTTTCCTCGACATCGTGTTCGCGGGACTCGAAGAAGCTTGGGAACCGGTCATGCCGGTCAAGTTCGAGTACGTCAATTCCGAGGTCAATCCGCAGTTCGCGAACATCGTCACGCCGAGTGAAGTGGTGGTGGTGTCGACCTTCCATATCGATCTCGAATCGGGCTCGGGCTACATGCACGTGACCCTGCCGTACTCGATGATCGAACCGATACGCGAGCTGCTCGACGCCGGCGTGCAGTCGGACGTGATGGAAAAGGACGAGCGCTGGGCGGTGATCCTGAAGGAAGAGATCAAGACCGCCGAAGTCGCGCTCAACGCCACCTTGACGCGCAAGCGCGTGTCGCTGCGCGACGTGATGGATTTCAAGCCCGGCACCGTGCTGCCCATCGACATGCCCGGCACCGTCGTCGCGCGCGTCGATGACGTGCCGGTGTTTCGCGGCGTGTACGGCGCGCACCAGGGCAAGCAGGCGCTGAAAGTCATAGAAACCATCCGCCACAGCGAATTAATGCCACAGACCGTGGCGCTTGGAGCATTCAAATGAGTGACGCAGCCCAGGACGATGTTGATGACGTGTGGGGCGCGGCCCTTGCAGAGCAGGGCGGCGTCATCACCGACGCGCAACCGGCGCCGATGCGCAATCTCGACGCCGACGTGGCGGCCGCCAACCTGCCGCCCGGCAGCCTCGACAACATTCTCGAGATCCCGGTCATGTTGACCGTCGAGATCGGCAGCACCAAGGTCGCGATCCGCAACCTCCTGCAGTTGAACCAGGGCTCGGTGGTGGAACTCGACCGCCTGGCCGGCGAGCCGCTGGACGTGCTGGTCAACGGCACGCTCATCGCGCATGGCGAAGTGGTGGTGGTGAACGAGAAGTTCGGTATCCGCCTGACCGACGTCATCAGCGCCCACGAGCGCGTGCGCAAGCTGAGCTGAAGCACGAACGTCATGCGCCATCCGTACGCCCAATCCGTGCTCGCCGCGTTCGCGCTCGCGCCCGGCCTGTGCGCCGCTGCCGGCAGCGCGCCGGTCGGTATCGGCCAGGCCGTGCAGGTGATCCTGGGCCTCGCGCTGGTGCTCGCCATGATCGTCGCGGCGGCCTGGGGCGCGCGTCGCCTGCAGGCCATCCGCCCGCAGGGCCGTGGTCATATCCGCATTCTCGAGGGCCTCGCGGTCGGTACGCGCGACAAGCTGCTGCTCATCGAAGTCGACGGTCAGCGCGTGCTGCTCGGCATGTCGCCGGGGCGCATCGCCACCCTCCACACTTTCGCCGGCGAGCCCGCGCCGCAGTTCGAAGACGCCCTGCACGCCGCCGGCCAGCAGCTGCTGGGAGCCAAGTCCTGATGTTGGGCGCACTGCTGTTGTTGGCGTTGAGCCTGGCACCGGTGGCCGTCGGCGCGCAGGGCCTGGACGCGCTGTCCATCACCACCCAGGGCGATGGCAGCCAGACCTACACCCTGACCCTGCAAGTGCTGTTGTTGATGACGGCGCTGACCATGCTGCCGGCCATCCTGCTGGCCATGACCTCGTTCACGCGCATCGTCATCGTGCTCGCCATCCTGCGCCAGGCGCTCGGCACCGCGCAGACGCCGTCCAACCAGATCCTGGTGGCGCTGGCACTGTTCATGACCTTCTTCATCATGTCGCCGGTCGCGGACAAGGTGTACGTCGAAGCGGTCCAGCCCTACCTCGACGACAAGCTCGACGCCAACACCGCGCTGGCACGCGCCGCGGTGCCGGTACGTGGCTTCATGTTCGAGCAGACCCGCGAGTCGGACATCACGCTGTTCACCGAGATGGCCGGTCATGACACTTACAAGGACAAGGACGACGTGCCGTTCACGGTGCTCGCGCCGTCCTTCATCACCAGTGAACTGAAGACCGCTTTCCAGATCGGGTTCCTGATCTTCCTGCCGTTCCTGATCATCGACCTGGTGGTCGCCAGCGTCTTGATGTCGATGGGCATGATGATGCTGTCGCCGCTGATCATCTCGCTGCCGTTCAAGATCATGCTGTTCGTGCTGGTCGACGGCTGGGCGCTGATCGTCGGCACGCTGGCCTCGAGCTTCTACACCTGAAGGCAGGGACACCGGCATGACTCCCGAAACCGTCATCGCGCTCGGCCACGACGCACTGCAGCTGACCATCATCCTGATGGCGCTGTTGCTGTTGCCGGCGCTGGCGGTCGGCCTGTTGGTCAGCCTGTTCCAGGCCGCGACCCAGATCAACGAGATGACCCTCTCCTTCATTCCCAAGCTGCTGGCGACGGTCGCGGTGCTGGTGCTGGGCGGCTCCTATATCCTGGGCGCGCTCAGTGATTACACGGTGCGCCTGTTCCAGTCCATTCCGGGTCTCATCGGTTGACGGGAACGATGACGCCGCCATGGGCAACATCTCCATATCGCAGGCGACGCTGACCGCGCTACTCGCGCAGTGGCTGTGGCCCTTCGTGCGCATCAGCGGCTTCGTGATGGCGGCGCCGGTGATGGGCACGCGCGCGCTGCCGATGCGGGCGCGCATGATCCTGGTATTGGCCATCACCAGCGTGGTGGCGCCGGTGGTGACGCCGGCCACGCACATCGAGCCGCTGTCCGCTGCCGGCCTGCTCACCGTCATGCAACAGGTCATCATCGGCGCCACCATCGGCATGGTGCTGCGCCTGACTTTCATGGTGTTCGAGTTCGCCGGCCAGTTCGTCGCACAGCAGACCGGTCTCGGCTTCGCGGCCATGGTCGACCCGACCAGCGGCTCGCAGGTGCCGGTGCTCGCGCATCTGTACGTGATCCTCGCGACCCTGATCTTCTTTGTCAGCGATGCGCACCTGGTGTTGATCAAACTCCTGGCCGAGAGTTTCACCCTGTTGCCGGTGGGGCCCATGGGCCTCACCAGCGCCGGCGCGGATCTCATTGTCGAATGGAGCGCGACGCTGTTCGCCAGCGCCTTGCTGCTGTCGCTGCCGGTGGTCATTGCGCTGCTGGCCATCAACCTCGCGTTCGGCGTGATGAGCCGCGCCGCGCCGCAGCTCAATATCATCACCATCGGCTTCCCGGTCACCATCCTGGCCGGCATCATGGTCGTCAGCCTGACGCTCGATGACCTGCGCACCAGCTGCCTCGAGTTGTTCGACTCGGCGTTCACGATCACCCGCTCGGCACTCGAGGCGCGCTGATCATGGCCGAGCAGAACGATGCCGAAGACAGGACAGAACAGGCCACCGAAAAGCGCCAGCACGAGGCGCGGGAAAAAGGCCAGATCGCGCGCTCGCGCGAATTGACCACGGTGTTCGTACTGTTCGGCGGTGCGCTGGCGGTGCGCATGGCGGGGCCGGGACTGATCCACGACCTCGCCGAGGTCATGCGTGGCAGCCTGCGCCTGACGCACGCCGAGATCTTCGCCAGCAACCTGTTGCCGACGCGCCTGCTCGACATCATCGTCACCGGCCTGATGTCGGTCGCGCCGATCCTGATCGTGGGCGGTCTGGTGGCGCTTATCGGGCCGCTCGCGCTCGGCGGCTGGAATTTCTCCGTCGACGCGCTGGCGCCCAAGTTCTCGCGTCTCGATCCCCTGGCCGGCATGAAGCGCATGTTCGGCACCCACGGCATGGTCGAGGTGCTGAAGGCGCTCGGCAAGTTCGGCCTGGTGTTGGCGTTCGCGGTCGCCGCGGTGCGCGCCAAGCTGCCCATGATGCTGGGCTTGAGCCAGGGCAGTGTCGCCTCGAGCCTCGCCACCAGCGCCGACGTTGTCTACGGCATCTTCCTGTTGTGCTGCGCGGCGACGCTGGTGATCGCGTTCATCGACGTGCCGCTGCAGCTGTGGGAGCACGGCAAGCAGTTGCGCATGTCGCGCCAGGAGATCCGCGACGAATCCAAGGAAACCGACGGTTCACCGGAAGTAAAGGGCCGTCTGCGCCAGATGCAGCAGGAAGTGGCGCGCCGGCGCATGATGGAAGAAGTGCCGAAGGCCGACGTCGTCATCACCAACCCGCAGCACTATGCCGTGGCCTTGAAGTTCAAGCCCGACACCATGCGCGCGCCGGTGGTGGTGGCCAAGGGCGTGGAGCTGGTGGCCAAGACCATACGCGAAACCGCCGCCGCCCACGGCGTCACCGTGATGTCGGCGCCGCCGCTGGCGCGCGCCATCTATCACACCACCAAGATCAATCGCGAGATCCCGGCCGGCCTGTACGTGGCCGTGGCGCGCGTGCTGGCCTACGTGTTCCAGTTGCGCGCGGGCACGGCGGCGTTGACGCCGCCGGCCGATCTGCCGATTCCCGATGACATGAAGTACTGAGCACGACCATGGCCGCACTCTCCACGACTTCCGCCAACAACATTCTCGGCAACATCAACAAGGCCGGCCTCGGTGCGCCGCTGATGCTGCTCGCCATGCTGGCGATGATGATCATCCCGCTGCCGCCGCTGCTGCTCGACATCCTGTTCACCTTCAACATCTCGCTGGCGCTGGTCATCCTGCTCGCCAGCATTTATGCCAAGCGGCCGCTGGATTTCGCCGCGTTTCCGACCCTGCTCCTGATCGCGACCCTGCTGCGCCTGGCGCTCAACATCGCCTCGACGCGCGTGGTGTTGCTGCACGGCCATTCCGGCCACGCCGCTGCCGGCCAGGTCATCAAGGCCTTCGGCGATTTCGTGGTGGGCGGCAACTTCGCGGTCGGCTTCGTGGTGTTCGCGATCCTGGTCATCATCAACTTCGTGGTGGTGACCAAGGGCGCCGGCCGCATTTCGGAAGTGAGCGCGCGTTTCACCCTCGATGCCATGCCTGGCAAGCAGATGGCCATCGACGCCGATTTGAACGCCGGCATCATCGGCCAGGAAGAAGCGCGCACGCGGCGCCGCGAGGTGGCGGGCGAAGCGGATTTCTACGGCGCGATGGACGGCGCCAGCAAGTTCGTGCGCGGCGACGCCATCGCCGGCATCCTGATCCTGTTCATCAACCTGATCGGCGGTCTCGCCATCGGCGTCGTGCAATACCACATGCCGGTCGGCGAGGCGGCCAAGGTCTTCACCCTGCTGACCATCGGTGACGGCCTGGTGGCGCAGATCCCGGCGCTGCTGCTCGCCACCGCCGCGGCGTTCATGGTCACCCGCACCTCGACCGCCAGCGACATGGGCGAGCAAATCGTCTCGCAGCTGTTCGCCAACCCCAAGAGCCTGATCGTGACCGGCGGCGTGTTGATCAGCATGGGCATCATCCCCGGCATGCCGAACTTCGCGTTCCTGACCATGGGCGGCGGCGCCATCGGCGCGGCGTGGTGGATGAACGAGAAGGCCAAGGCGCGCAAGTCGGTGGAGGCCGATCTGCCGCCGCCGCCGCCGCCGACCGAGAACACCGAGCTGTCGTGGGACGACGTGCTGCCGACCGACGCCATCGGTCTGGAAGTCGGCTATCGCCTCATTCCGATGGTCGACCGCAACCAGAACGGCCAGCTGCTCGGGCGCCTGCGCGGCGTGCGTAAAAAGCTGTCACAGGAGCTCGGCTTCCTGGTGCCGGCGGTGCACATCCGCGACAACCTCGATCTCGAGCCCAATCAATATCGCCTGACCGTGCACGGCGCCATCATCGGCCAGTCGGCGGTACACGCCGACAAGGAAATGGCCATCAATCCCGGCCAGGTCTACGGCCAGCTGCGTGGCACCGTGACCCGCGACCCGGTATTCGACCTGGAAGCGGTGTGGATAGGCGCCGATCAGCGCGAACAGGCGCAGTCCCTCGGTTACACGGTGGTGGATGCCAGCACCGTCATTGCCACCCATCTCAGCCAGATAGTGCAGGACAACGCGCAGTCGCTGCTCGGCCATGAAGAAGCCCAGAAGCTGCTCGACGGTCTGAAGAAGACCAACCAGCGCCTGGTCGAGGACTTGATCCCCAAGCTCATGCCGCTGTCGGTGCTGGTCAAGGTGCTGCAGAACCTGCTGGCCGAGCACGTGCCGGTGCGCGACATCCGCACCATCCTCGAAGTGCTGGCCGAGTACGGCCCGCGCAACCAGGACACCGGTTTCCTGACCGCCCAGGTGCGCGCCGCGCTCGGCCGTTTGATCGTGCAACAGATCAACGGATCGAGCCCCGAGCTGCCGGTCATCACGCTCGACTTTTCGTTGGAACGCATATTGCAACAATCCCTGGAAACGACCCAGGGCACCGCAATGTCACTCGAACCGAATCTCGCCAACCGCATGCTGCTCGCACTGCGCGACGCGCATACGCAGCGCGAAGCGGCCGGCCAACCCAGTGTTTTGCTGGTGGCGGACGGCCTGCGCGAGTTCCTGGCGCGGTTTGCCCGGCCGGCGCTCAAGGGTTTGCATGTTCTCGGCTTCAACGAAGTGCCGAGCGACACGCAGATCCGCATCGTCGCCACGGTGGGCGACTCGCTCAACAAGGCCTAAGGCGTCAAACAACTGGCGTCACGTGACAGGAACTGCGACTCAATCATGACACCCATGACAACAACAAATCGGAGCGGGCGATGAAGGTCAAGCGCTACTTCGCGGCCAACATGCGCTCGGCCCTCGACATGATCAAACAGGATCAAGGACCGGACGTGCTGATCCTGTCGAACCGCAAGGTCGACGGCGGCGTGGAACTCATCACCGCCGATGAATTGACGGAGCAGGAAGCGGCGCGCCTGGCCGGACAGCAGGCGCCCAAGCGTCGTCCCGATGCGGCGCCGGCGCTTGCCGCGTCGACGACCGAAATCGCCGCCGCGCCGGCAAAGCCTGCCGCCGCGCGCCGTGCACCGGCCGCCGCGCCACTGGCCGGCCTCGATGCCCAGGAACTGTTGTGGACCGACGCTTCGGTGGTCGGCCAGATGCGCGAGGAATTGAACAACCTGAAGGGCCTCTTGGAATCGCAGCTGTCGGGCCTGGCGTGGTCGGAATTCGGCTCGCGCCATCCGCTGCGCGCGCGCCTCATGCGCGTGCTCGGCCAGCTCGGCATCTGCCCGGCGCTGGCGCGCCAGGTGGTGGAGAACGTGCCGGACGAACTCGATTACCGCGCCGGCTGGCACCGTGCGCTGGCGCTGTTGGTGATGCGCATCGCGACCCGCGACGATCCGATCATGCGCCATGGCGGTCGTGTCGCCCTGCTCGGACCGACCGGCGTCGGCAAGAGCACCGCGGTCAGCAAGCTGGCGGCGCGCTACGCCTTGAAGTTCGGCGCCGAGAAGGTCGGCATCGTGTCGATGGACGACCGCCGCATCGGCGCCCATCAACAGATGAAAGCCTTCGGCCGCCTGATCGGCGTGGCCGTGCATGTCGCGCGTGACGCCAGCGAGCTCGGCCACGCGCTGGTCGAATTGAAGGGCCGCAGCCTGGTCTTGATCGACACCCCCGGGGCGGCGCCGCAGGACAGCCGCTACCAGGAGCTGGCGCGCAGTCTCAAGGATCTGAACGCCGACATCGACTGCTACACGGTGCTGTCGTCGACCACCGATTACCTGACCGCCACCAAGCTCTTGAAGGTCAACGCCGAGCTGGCGCCGGCCGGCTGCATCCTGACCAAGCTCGACGAGGCGGCGACCCTGGGGCCGTGCCTGTCGGCCATCATCGAATGCGCCCTGCCAATCGCCTACAC
This sequence comes from Pseudomonadota bacterium, assembly GCA_016719885.1. Lineage (NCBI taxonomy): Bacteria > Pseudomonadati > Pseudomonadota > Pseudomonadota bacterium. Next base: position 108,334 of record JADJYF010000016.1, read on the forward strand.
CAGCGCCGGCCAGCGCGTGCCGGACGATCTCGACACCGTTACCGCGCGCAGCCTCATCGAGCGCACCGTGGAAATGGCCAAGGCCAGCCCGGCGCCGCGCGACACTGGCTCCTTCGAACGGGCGTTCTCGGCATGAGCGCGCGCTACGGAGAGGGACGCGAAATGCAGCCGACCCGCGTGGTGGCTGTCACCAGCGGCAAGGGCGGCGTGGGCAAGACCACGGTCTCCATCAACCTGTCGGTGGCGCTGGCCAGCCTCGGCCACGACGTGGTGCTGCTCGACGCCGACTTGAGCCTGGCCAACGTCGACGTGCTGCTGGGCCTCAATACCGGCCGCACCTTGAGCCACGTAGTGGCCGGCGAGTGCGCGCTGGAAGACGTCATCGTCAGCGGCCCGGCGGGGGTGCGCATCGTGCCGGCCGCGTCGGGCATCCAGCACATGGCGGAACTGTCGGAATTCGAGCGCGCCGGGCTCATCAATGCCTTCAGCCAGCTCGAGCGCGCGGCCGATTTCATGATTGTCGACACCGCCGCCGGCATCGCCGCCAACACCCTCGACTTCTGCGATGCCTCGCACGAAGTGCTGGTGGTGGTGACCGACGACCCGGCCTCGATCACCGACGCCTACGCCACCATCAAGGTCTTGAACCAGCGCAGCGGCCGCAACCGCTTCCGCGTGCTGGTCAACATGGCGCAGGACCCCACCCAAGCCATGCGCCTGTACCGGCGCCTGCTGGAAGTGACCGACCGTTACCTCGATGTCGCCCTCGATTACGCGGGCGCCATTCCCCTCGATCCCCACGTGCGCAGCGCGGTTCGCCGCCGCCAGGCACTGGTCGAGGCCTACCCGGCCAGCCGCGCCGGGCAAGCATTCAAGAATCTGGCAGCCACAACCGATAAATGGCCTATACCACGATGGGCGAGTGGCCGGATGGAGTTTTTCGTGGAACGCATGGCTCGAAACGAGTCGCTCGGGAGGGTAGTAACCGTATGAAGAAGCTCGCTGCATACAAGAAGAATGCGGCCTCGGACATTGCCGAACGGGGCCAGAACCAACTGGTGACCGACTACGCACCGCTGGTCAAACGAATCGCTTACCACTTGATGACGCGCCTGCCGCCGACCGTGCAGGTCGACGACCTCATCCAGTCCGGCATGATTGGACTGCTCGAGGCCGCGCGCAACTACGACGCCTCGCAGGGCGCCAGTTTCGAGACCTACGCCGGCATCCGCATCCGCGGCGCCATGCTCGACGAGATCCGCAAGGGTGACTGGGCGCCGCGCTCGCTGCATCGCAAGGTGCGCGCCATCACCAAGGCGGTGGCCGACATCGAAGCGCGCGAAGGACGCGATGCGCGCGACGCCGAAGTCGCGACCGAAGTCGGCATGTCGCTGGACGAGTACTACTCGACCCTGCAGGACGCCACCGGCTACCGCGTGTTCAGCTTCGAGGATCTGCCGGCCGGTGAGGAAGGCATGACCGAGAGCCTGACCGCCAAGATCCCCGAGCCCTTGGCCAATGTCGAGAACGACATGTTCAAGGCCGCGCTCGCCGAAGCCATCGCCGGCCTGCCCGAACGCGAGCGCCTGGTGATGTCGCTGTACTACAAGGAAGAACTGAATCTGCGCGAAACCGGCGAAGTGCTGGGTGTCAGCGAGTCGCGTGTCTGCCAGATCCATTCGCAGGCGCTCATTCGACTCAAATCGCGCATGGCCGACTGGACCGATCAGCTCTGAGCCCAGAGCGTCGCTTTGCATACTGAACTGGAGGTATCCGGTGGATAAGGGCATGAAGATACTCGTCGTGGACGATTTCTCGACGATGCGCAGGATCATTCGCAACCTGTTGCGCGATCTCGGCTTCAACAATGCCGAAGAGGCCGACGATGGGGCGACCGCGCTGCCGATGCTCAAGACCGGCCGTTTCGATTTCCTGGTGACGGATTGGAACATGCCGATCATGGAAGGCATCGACCTGGTGCGCGCGATTCGCGCCGATCCGGATCTGCGCGAGCTGCCGATACTCATGGTCACCGCCGAGGCGCGTCGCGAACAGATCGTGGCGGCGGCCGAGGCCGGCGTGAATGGCTACATCGTCAAGCCGTTCACGGCCCAGACCCTGGAGCAGAAGATCGCCAAGATTTTCGAACGACTCGGCGCAGCCGCCTGAGGACCTGAACATGGCGCAATCCGCGATGCAATTGGAAAGTCTCGCGCTCGCTCGTCGACTGGTGGATGCCATAGAAGCCGGCGACGCGAACCATGCCGACGACCTGATCAAGGCGCTGCACGACGGCCGTTTTGACGCGCTGTACCAGGAGATCGGCAAGCTCACGCGCGACGTACACGACACCTTCGCCAACCTCGCCGGCGACGAACGCCTGGTATCGCTGGCACAGCGCCAGATGCCCGACGCGCGCGAACGGCTGCGTTACGTGGTGGAGAAGACCGAGGAAGCGGCGGACCGCACCCTGACCGCGGTCGAGAGCATGCTGCCGATGACGGACAGCATGGTGCAGCAGGCTTCGGCGCTGCGCGGCGCGATGGCGGACGGCGCGGCCGATCTGCCGGCGCGCATGAGTGCTTTCCTGGACGTGGTGGAAGGCGACGGACGCAAGCTGCGCAGCAGCTTGTCCGACGTGCTGATGGCGCAGGAATACCAGGACCTCACCGGCCAGGTCATCAAGCGCACCATCGACCTGGTCGGACAGGTCGAAGAAAAACTCGTCGAGCTGGTCAGCGCCTGCGGCGTGGTCGCCAGCGGCGGCAGCGTGGCGCCGGCGGCGCCCAATGCCACTTCCTTCGGGCCGGCCGTGCGCGAAGACGACAACGTCTGCCGCCAGGCCGATGTCGATGAGCTGCTCGCCAACCTGGGCTTCTGAGTCGCCGCCTGCTCAGCTTGCGGCGGCGTCAGCCGCTATTCCAAGTACGGTTCGTGTCATGGCATCACGCCATGTGCACGACCGCGGCACACCGGACTGCCGGTGGACGTGCAATCAGACAGGTAAACGGTAATGGACGACGAAATTGTCCAGGATTTTCTCATCGAAGGCGGTGAAACGCTGGAGCAGCTCGATGCCCAGCTGGTGTCGCTGGAAAGCTCGCCCGACGACAAGCAACTTCTGAACGCGGTATTCCGCGCTTTCCATACCATCAAGGGTGGCGCCGGCTTTCTCGGGCTCGAACACCTGGTGGCGGTCAGCCACAAGTCCGAAGACATTTTCGACATGCTGCGCAAGGGCGCATTGCGCGTCGATGCCAGCCTCATGGATACCTTCCTGCAGGTGCTGGACGTGCTGCGCGTGATGTTCGACGAACTGCGTGGCGGCGAAGCGCCGTCGCCGGCGCCGGCCGAACTGCTGACACGACTGAAGGCCATCGCCGACGGTAATGGCACGCCGCCCGCCCCTGTCGAAGCAGCGCCGCCGGCCGCCAGCGCGCCGCCCGCGAGCGCGCCCGAAGTGGATCCGATGGCCGCCATCATCGACGAGATGAGCGCCGAGGACGACCCGGACGTGATCGCCGCCCATGGCCACGAGGCCAGCGATCTCATCACCGAAGAAGAATTCGATGCGCTGCTGGACAAGCTCCAGGCCGATGGCGGCAATGCCGCGCCGGCCGCGGCGGGCGCCGATCCGGATCTCATCACCGAAGAGGAATTCGACGCGCTGCTGGTGAACCTCAAGGCGCAGAAGTCGGCCGCGGCCGGCGCCGCCGAGCAAACGGCGGCCGCCAATCCCGATCTCATCACCGACGCTGAATTCGAAGCGCTGCTGGACGACATGCACGGCGCCGGCAAGTTTGGCGTGACCACGCCAACGGTTGCCGCGGCCGCGCCCGTCGCCGCTGTCGCGCCGCGCGTGGTGGTGGAGGAGAAGGCCGCCAAGCCGGCCGCGCGTGCCGCGGCGGAAGCGCCGAAAGACACCACCGTGCGCGTCGAAACGGAAGTGCTCGACCGCATCATGAACATGGTCGGCGAGCTGGTGCTGATCCGTAACCGCCTGCTCAATCTCGAGTCGTCGATCGGAAACGAAGCGATGACCCACACCGTCGCCAATCTCGACGTCGTGACCAGCGACCTGCAGACGGCGGCGATGAAGACGCGCATGCAGCCGATCAAGAAAGTGTTCGGTCGCTTTCCGCGCGTGGTGCGCGATCTCGCCCGTTCGCTGAACAAGCAAATCGAACTCGTCATGGAAGGCGAGGAGACCGATCTCGACAAGAATCTGGTCGAAGCGCTGGCCGATCCGCTGGTGCACCTGGTGCGCAACTCGGTCGACCACGGCATCGAGATGCCGGCCGACCGCATCGCCGCCGGCAAGCCCGCCACCGGTATCCTGCGCCTGGCCGCCGCCCAGGGTGGCGATCAGATCGTGTTGACCATCGCCGACGACGGCAAGGGCATCGACGCCGAGGCGCTGCGCCGCAAGGTGGTGGAAAAAGGCCTGATGGATGAAGACGCCGCCAGTCGTCTGTCCACCCGCGAATGCTACGAGCTGATCTTCCTGCCGGGTTTCTCGACCAAGGACGAGATCTCCGACATCTCCGGTCGCGGCGTCGGCATGGACGTGGTCAAGACCCGCATCACGCAGGTCAACGGCAGCATCGAAATCGACTCGCAGCTCGGCGTCGGCACCACCATCCGCATCAGCGTACCGCTGACGCTCGCCATCATGCCGACTTTGATGGTGGTGCTGGGCACGCAGGTATTCGCGCTGCCGCTGGTCAACGTGCAGGAGATCATCAATTTCGAGCGTCACCAGGCGCGCGAGGTCGACGGCCGCAAGACCATGGTGGTGCGCGGCAAGGCGCTGCCCCTGTTCTATCTCTCGCGCTGGCTCATCGACGGTGTCTACGAATTCACGGAAGCGCAAGGCCACGTGGTGGTGGTGCGCATCGGCAATCACAGCGTGGGCCTGTTGGTCGACGACCTCATCGGACAGGAAGAAGTGGTGATCAAGCCGCTGGGCGCCCTCTTGCACGGTATCAAGGGCTTGTCCGGCGCCACCATCACCGGCAACGGCAAGATTGCGCTGATCCTCGACCTGCCGGGCCTCCTGGAAAGCTATGCGCGTCGTTGAACGGTGTGAGGACAGTCGCGCCAGGGTGCGGCCACGGCCATGAAGAAATTCGATTTGCTGAGCTTGAGCGGCGTGGCGGTGGCCATCATCGCGGTGCTGCTCGGCCAGCATCTCGAGGGCGGCAGCATCACCACCTTGTTGAACGGTCCAGCCATCCTGATCGTGGTCGGCGGCAGCATCGGCGCGACCATGCTGCAGTCGCCCATGCCGGTGTTCGTGCGCGCCATGTCGATGCTGGTATGGGTGGTGCGTCCGCCGCTGGTGCAACCCGAAACGCAATTGAAGGAAATCGTGCGCTGGGCGCAGCTCGCGCGGCGTGAAGGCCTGCTCGGCCTCGAGGACGTGGTGGAGTCGGTGCGCGACGCCTATGCGCGCAAAGGCCTGCAGCTGGTCATCGACGGCAACGACCCGGAAACCATCCGCGAAACGCTGGAGCTCGACGCCATGGCGCGCGAACGCCACGACCTCAATGCCGCCAGGGTCATCGACGGCATGGGCGGCTACGCGCCGACCCTCGGCATCCTCGGCGCGGTCATGGGTCTCATCGAAGTCATGAACAACCTCGCCGACCCGGCCATGCTCGGCCAGGGTATCGCGGTCGCATTCGTCGCCACCGTGTATGGCGTGGGCCTCGCGAATCTCGTGTTCCTGCCGACCGCCAACAAGCTGAAGGCGCTGGTGCGCGAACAATCGCGTCACAAGGAACTGTTGACGGTCGGCATCATGGCGATCGCCGCCGGCGACAACCCACGCAGCGTGGAAGCGCGCCTGCAGGGCTTGATCGTATGAGCAGCGCGAGTCTCGCGGCCCGTCGGCGCAGCGCGCGCGATGCGGAGTTCGAGGATGAGAGCAACACCCATCGTTGGGTGGTGTCCTACGCCGATTTCATCACGCTGCTGTTCGCGTTCTTCGTGGTGATGTACTCGATTTCATCGGTCAACGACGGCAAGTTCCGCGTGTTGTCCGATTCCATGGAGAGCGTGTTCCGCCAGCCCGAGCCGCTGCCCGCTCCCATCGATTTCGGCGGCGGCCTGACCGGCCTCGGCAAGGTCGAGGGCAAGGATCCGCAAGGCGGCCAACCGACGCGCCTGCTGGAAGAAATCGTGCAGGACGATTACCCGGTGCCGGTCACCGATGTCGATGCCCATGACGTCACCGCCGGCGACATCGAAAAAGTGCTGAAGGATCCGATCGAGCTCGACAAGGTGCGCATACGCCAGAGCGAGGAATGGATAGAAGTCGAACTGGACGGTGCGTTCGCGTTCGCGAGCGGCCAGGCGCGCCTGAGCAAGGAATCCGACCCGACCATCAGCCGCCTCGCCGCCATGATCAAGGCCAGCACCACGCCGGTGCGCGTCGAAGGCTTCAGCGACAACGTGCCCTTGCAGAACGGCGTGTATGGCTCGAACTGGGAATTGTCGGCGGCGCGCGCCGGCGCGGTGGCGGCGGCATTCGCCGCGCGCGGCGTGGACGCCGATCGCCTGTCGGCGGCCGGCTATGGCGAGTTATACCCGGTGGCCGACAACGCCACCGCCGAAGGACGAGAGAAGAACCGGCGCGTGGTCATCGCGATCGCGCGTCATCCGCAAGTGCCGGGGGCCAGTGTCTCGCTGGCGGCCCGCGCCAACAGTCCGGAACAGTTGCCCGTCGAGAGCCTGAAGAGGATTTCGGTGTTGCCTGGGCCGGCGGAGATAGAACAATGAAAATCTGGACGGTGATGGCGCAGAAGGGTGGGGTGGGGAAGACCACGACGGTGGTCAACCTGGCAGGTGCGCTGACGGCGCAGGGCGCGCGCGTACTCGCCATCGATCTCGACCCCCATGGTTCCTTGACCAGCTATTTCGGCTACGACCCCGAACAGGATGCGGGCAGCGCCCACGACCTGTTCGCGGCGGCCGCCGGCAACGAAGCCTGCGACATCGGCAAGCTGCCGCGCCGCACGGTGGTGGACAAGCTCGAGATGATCACCAGCGCCACCGCGCTGGTGTCGCTGGAACGACGCTGCGGCCAGGTGAAGGGCATGGGCCGCGTGCTGACCCGTCACCTGCCCAAGCTTGCCGGGCGCTACGACTATTGCCTCATCGACTGCCCGCCGACGCTGGGCATGCTGGTGATCAACGCGCTGGCTGCCTGCGACCTGCTGGTGGTGCCCATGCAGTGCGAGGAACTGGCGCTGAAGTCCCTGGACCGCCTCATGCGTACGCTGGAACTGTTCGGCAATTCGAGCGGACGACGCGTGCCGCACCTCATCGTGCCGACCATGTTCGACCGCCGCACGCGCGCCTCGCGTGACACCTTGCTGTCCCTGCGCTGCCGTAACGACATCACGCTGTGGCCGGAGGTCATCCCGGTCGATACCCAGCTGCGCGAAGCCGCGCGTCTCGGTGTGCCGTTGACGCGCTGGCAGCCCGACGCACGCGGCGCCGAGGCCTACAGCCGTCTGCTCGATGCGCTGTTGAACAACCGTACACGCCAGTTGCGACTTGCCGAAGGGGCGGCCTGAGGGTGGACATACTCGAGAATTTCTTCGCCGAGCACCTGCACGAGGCGCCGGATCCGAACGCGCCCAGTGCCGAGATCACGCGCGTGGCGAGCGCCGCCACGCGCTACGTGCTGTTCAAGGTCGGCCAGATCCGCTTCGCGCTGGCCAGTACCGCCATCGCGGCTTTCGGTCGCGAGCGCGAGGGCGACTGCGAATACGTGGCGGGCGAAGTATTGGTGCCGACGCGCTACCGGGCGGCGGCGCGCATCGACGCCGATCATCAGCACTACATCCACCTGGCCGGCACGCGGCTCGGCATCGGGCCGTGCAAGGCCGATGGCGACATCGTGGCGGCCGAGGGCATGGTCGCGCCACGAAACCGTCACGCCGACGAGCCCTGGATCATCGCGACCTTGTCCGATCCGCCAAGCTTGATTCTGGAAAAACACGCACTTAACGCCTTACTGCACCGGCACGCGAGCGCTTGAACGAGGGCTGGCACGCGGTGTGCATTTATACAATCGACAGCACCGGGCATGACCGTTTTCTGACATAGGACAACGGCAGCCCGACAGGAGCAGACCATGAGCGCCGTCATGCAACAGAACAACCAGCAGGTTTTCCGCTGGGTCACCTTCCGCCTCGCGGATGAAATCTATGGCATCAACGTCATGCAGGTGCAGGAAGTGCTGCGCATGACCGACGTCGCGCCGGTGCCGGGCGCCCCGCATTACGTGATGGGCATCATCAACCTGCGCGGCAACGTCGTGACGGTGCTGGATACGCGCAAGCTGCTCGATCTCGCCACCGGCGACATCACCGACAGCTCGCGCATCATGATCATCGAATCGGGCAAGGTCACCGTCGGCCTGTTGGTCGACAGCGTCGCCGAAGTGGTCAACATCGCCCTGGCGGACATCGACCCGCCACCCAGCGTCGGCAATGACGAGGGTTCGCGCTACATCCAGGGCGTGTACAGCAGCGATCAGCAGATCCTGATCCTCATCGACCTCAACAAGCTCATCAACGAGGAGAACCGCGACGCGATCGGCATGTTCTGATCGCCCGCGCCGCCATGGACATCAAGCCCGTGCATCCATCCCCGCCGCCCGCGCCCTTGCACAGGGTCGAGGAGCAGGAGGATATGCGGCGCGAACAGCGGCGCCAGCAACAGGCGCGTGACGAACACGCGCGTCATCCCGAAGCAGCGGACGACGGTCGTCCGCACATCGACGCCTACGCATGATCGAGTCCGCCGCCATCGTCCACTACGCACCGCTCGCCGCCCTGGCTGGGGTGACGCTGGTGGTCGCCGTGCTCGGTGAGTGGCGGCACCGCCGCGCCCGGCGCGCCTCGGCTTACGCAGCGACCGCCCAGGCCGAACGCGTGGCGACCCTGGAACGGGACCTCGCAGCGCTCCTGACCTGCTCGCGCGGCATGGCCGAGCGCCTCGCGCAGGCCGAAACCCAGCAGCGCCGCCTGCAGACCCAGCTCGACAAGCTGAGCAGCCACGACGACAACCAGCTCGCCGTGCAGCACGCCATGAAGCTCCTGAACAGCGGCGTGGACCTCAAGAACGTGACTTCGCTGTGCGAATTGTCGGAAGGCGAGGTCGAGATCCTGCAGAACCTGGCCCGCCACCAACGCGCCGCCTGAGGGGGCGCAAACCGCCTCGAATCCGGTACAATGCGCGGCCTCGCGGCCGGGCGAGAGAGGTGAGGACGCGCAGCAGGCGCGGCCGAATCAATCCCTCTCTCGGTGAGAGTTGCGACAGTACGAAAAAGAATTTGGAGAGGTGGCCGAGTGGTTGAAGGCGCTCCCCTGGAAAGTGTGTATACGGTCAAACGTATCGAGGGTTCGACCGGCTCGCGATAAGCGAGTCGGGACGCCGACACGCAGTGGCGGCGCCCCGCAGGGGTGAGGACGCGCAGCAGGCGCGGCCGAATCAATCCCTCTCTCGGTGAGAGTTGCGACAGTACGAAAAAGAATTTGGAGAGGTGGCCGAGTGGTTGAAGGCGCACGCCTGGAAAGTGTGTATACGGTCAAACGTATCGAGGGTTCGACCGGCTCGCGATAGCGAGTCGGGACGCCGACACGCAGTGGCGGCGCCCCGCAGGGGTGAGGGCGCGCAGCAAGCGCGGCCGAATCAATCCCTCTCGGTGAGAGTTGCGACAGTACGAAAAAGAATTTGGAGAGGTGGCCGAGAGGTTGAAGGCGCCCCTGGAAAGTGTGTATACGGTCAAACGTATCGAGGGTTCGACCGGCGGGGGCCGGGTAGGCGCAGTGGCGGCGCCCCGCAGGGTGAGGACGCGCAGTCAGCGCGGCCGAATCAATCCCTCTCTCGGTGAGTGTTGCGACAGTACGAAAAAGAATTTGGAGAGGTGGCCGAGTGGTTGAAGGCGCACGCCTGGAAAGTGTGTATACGGTCAAACGTATCGAGGGTTCGAATCCCTCTCTCTCCGCCAAATAGACAAAAAGCCCCTCACGGGGCTTTTTGTTTTTTCAGCCATCCCCGCATACCGACTCGCACCTCACCTCCATGAAAATCGCCGTCCTCATCCACAGTGCCGCCAAGAACGACGCGCGCGTCGCCAAGGAAGCGATGTCCCTGCGCGCCGCCGGCCACGAGGTGGTGATCCACGGCATCTCTCCCGACCTGGCCCGCCATCGCCTGGCTTTGCCCGGCAGTGACGTGCCGCTATGGCTGGAACCGCGCGTCCGCGCCGCGGCACGCGTGCGCAAGCGCGCGCTGTTGCTGCTGGCGCTCGCGCCCGTGCTGTTGCTGGCCGCCGCGTCGGGCCAGGCACTCGTCTCGCGCGGACTGCGTTTCGCGGGGCACGATGTCGCAAGCCTGGTCGTCATGCTGGGCGTGCTGGGTGGCCTCGGCGTCGCCTATGCGAGTCGTCATCGCCTGGCGCGATTCGCGCAGCATCTCGACGATTTCGTCATGACACGTCACGCCTCGAGCGCCCGCGCGCGCCAGGCGTTGAACAAGGATGCCGGTCTCGACCTCGCGCGTGGCCATCACGACATCGCCGCCGCGCTCCTGCGCAGCGTTGCGAGTGGCCCGCGCCCCGATGCCTTTCACATTCACGACCTGGTGGCGCTGGTGCTGGCCGCATCGCTGAAGCGCCGTTACGCCGTGCCGGTGGTATGGGACGCCCACGAGATCTACCAGGATCTCGCCGGTGGCGATGCGCTGCGCGCGCGCGAGAACGCCGCCATCATTGCCGGCTGCCATCGACAGCTCGATCATTTCATCACCATCAACGACAGCATCGCGCGCTTCTACCGCGATCATTACCCAGCGTTGCCGACGCCGGTGGTGGTGATGAATGCAACCGTGCCGGAGCCAGTGCCGGTGTACGACGGGTGTCTGCATCGCGCCGCGGGCCTGCCGCTCACACAGAAGATCCTGCTGTTCCAGGGACGCTTCAGTGCGCACCGTGGTCTTCAGCACCTGGTCGAGGCCGCCGCCGCGTTGCGCGCGGATTGGACGCTGGTGATGATGGGCTGGGGCGGGCTCGAAGCGACGCTGCGCGCACAGGCAGCACAACATGTTCGCGCAGGGACGCCCGCCACGGTGTTCGTGCCCGGCGTGCCGCAAGCCCAACTGCAACTCTGGTCGGCCGGCGCGACCTTGGGCGTGGTGCCCTACGAAAACACCAGCCTGAACCACCTGTATTGCACGCCCAACAAGCTGTGGGAATATCCCGGCGCGGGAGTGCCGATGCTTTGCACCGACCTGCCGGAAATGGCGGCCATCGTCGAGCGGTTCGGCTGCGGCGCGCTGCTGCCGCGCGACTTCACGGCCGCGGACATCGCGCGCATCGTCAATGGCCTCGACGATGAAGCCCTGGCGCGGATGCGCGCGCGCTGCGCGCCGTGTATCGCCGCCAACAACTGGTCGCATTGGGAGAACAACCTGCTCGGCGTGTACGCCGATATCGCGCGCGCCGCGGGCGCTAGATAGCGCGCTCTAAAGCTCCGTATCGCCCTTCAACAGGCGTTGCACGATGGTGCGCTTCAGGATCTCGTTGGTGCCGTCGGCGATGTTGATGATGCGCAGGGTCTGCCAGATCTCGGCGAGGCCCACTTCGTTGGTGAGACCCATGCCGCCATGGGCTTGCATGGCGCGGTTCACCGCTTCCAGACCGACCTCCACCGCGTAGCACTTGGCCATCGACAGTTCCTTGACGGCGCGTTCACCGCGGTCGAGCAGGATCGCGGCGTTGATACCCATGAGATGGGCGGCGTGGAGCTGCGTGGCCGATTCGGCGAGCGGAAAGCTGACGCCCTGGTATTCGGCGATGGGATGGCCAAACGCCTCGCGCTGCTGCACGTAGCCGAGCGCGAGTTCCAGCGCGGCACGGCCGAGACCGACGGCGCGCGCCGCGTTGTAGACCCGCCCCAGCGACACGCCGAGCAGGGCGGTGGCGAAGCCCTGGTTAAGCTTGCCGACCAGTTGCGAAGCCTCGACGCGAACGTCGTCGAGGACCAGCGCGCCCTCGTCACCGCCGGCATGGCCGAACAGTTTCACCACGCTCTCCACTTCGAAACCGGGCGCATCGGTCGGCACCAGGAAGGCCGAGATGCCGCCCTGGTGGGCGGCCGCGGCGGCCGCGTCGGTGACGGCGAATACGATGCAGTAATCGGCGTGCGGTGAATTGCTGGTCCACAGCTTGCGGCCGGTGATGCGCCAGCCGTCGCCGTCGGCCACCGCGCGGGTCTTGATCATGCTGGCGTCCGAGCCGGCGCCGGGCTCGGAAAGTCCGAAGCACATCGAACGTCGGCCACTCAGGAGATCGGGCAGCATGCGTTCGCGCACTTCCGCGCTGACGTGTTCCAGCACCGGGCTCGCGGCAAATGCCCAGTGGGCGATGGTGTAGGGCGCCAGGAACGAGCGGGCGCCGCAGGTGTGATAAACCGCCTGCCAGGCGACGAAGTAGGCAAGATGGCCGAGTCCGCCGCCACCGATGGCGGTCGGCACGCACATGTTGAAGAAGCCCGCCTCGCTGGACGCCATGCGCACTTCGCGAATGACGTCGTAGAGCGTATCGCTGTAGCGGCCGTCGGCGGCGTAGCGCGCGCGCGGATCGTCGATGAGCGCGGCGTGGCGCTCGTGGCGTGGCAGGACTTCGCGCCTGACGAAGGCGGTCACCGCGTCACGCACGGCGACGATGTCGGAAGGCAGGTCGAAGGCAATGCTGCTCATGTCAAATCCTCGTGGTCACCTTCAAAGCTTTTGCTCACCGCGCGCGGCAAACACCATGGTCGCGACACCGCTGCCGAGTATGACCAGGATGCCGAGCAGGCTGAAGCTGTCGGGCAACTGGTGGAAGAACAGGTAGCCGGTGGCGGTCGACCAGATGAGCTGCATGAACAGCAGCGGCGCGATGAACGAAGCGCTGGACCACACGTAGGCGCGAATCAGGCACCACTGGCTGATGGCGCCGAGCACGCCGAGCGTGGCGAGCATCACCAGCTGGCGCGTGGAAAGATCCTGCGGCCAGCCGCCCCACGCGCCCTGCCAGGGCAGCAGGGCGGCCGAGATCACGACGCTGATGGCGGCCGAGATGAACATGGTGGTGAAGGAATTGTCGACCAGCGCCAGGCGCCGGGTCAGCAATTGGAACGTGACATTGCACACCACGGTCAGCAGCGCGAACACCACGCCGAGCTGGTCGAGCTGGCTGCCGGGCCTGACCAGCACCAGCATGCCGAGGAAGCCCACCCCCGCGCCTATCCAGCGCACGCGCGTGACCTGCTCGGCGAGCATGCGGCCGGCCAGCAACATGACGATGAAGGGCGTGATGAAGTTGATGGCGGTGGCTTCGGCCTGCGGCAGGCGAAACAGTGCGGAGAAGAAGAACAGCGTGAAGCCGGCCATGGCGAGACCGCGCCACACCTGCAGCGCCACGTGCTCGGTGACGAACAGCTGGCGACCCAGGCGCGGCCCCAGCACCACCACCATCAGCAGCGCCTGGCCGGCATGGCGCACCAGCGCGATGAGCGGTATGCCCATGTCGCGCGACAGGCTCTTGCCGGTGGCATCGAGCAGCGCGAACAAGGTCTGCGCGCCGATCAGCAGCGCGAGCGCGCGCAGCGGGTGGAAGCCCGTGGCATGCGCGGCACTCAAGCTAGGCTGCGCCTACTGCCACTGCATGAGGAACGCGGCGATGTCGCGAATGTCGCGTTCGTCCTGCGCGTTCAAGGGCTCGGGGAAGGGTTGCGGCATGGGCGCACGCGGCTTCTTGATGAAGGCCACCAACTCATCGACGCTCATCTTGTTCTTGACCTTGGTGAGATCGATCGGCTGCCAGGTCTTGCCATCGGCGCCGTGGCAGGCGCCGCACAGACCGAAGTAAAGATCGCGACCGCGCGTGATGTCGGCGGCTTGCGCGGCCGCCTCGCGCGCCAGCACTGCTTCGGGCAGTGCCATGATCACGATGCTCGGCCGGCCGGTCGCGCCGAACAGCGAACGCGAGACATTGCCCGAGGTGAAGGCCACGTACTGCTTGCCACGGTTCTCATAGGTGATGACGCCGCCCGACAGCGAACCGCCGGTGGCGACGCTCTTCAGCACCTTGCCGCTGTCGCTTTCGAACACGAAGAAATTACCGGCGTTGTCACCGCCAAGCACGATGCCGCCGGCGGTCGGCGTGATGCCGCTCAGCACCGCGGCGTCGGCATGGTATTGCCAGGCAATCTTGCCGCTGTCGGCGTCGAGCGCGGTGAACCAGCCGCTCGGCTGGCCGACGCCGGTGAAGCTGCCGCCGTAATTGGCGCCGCCCGCCACCGGCTTGGTGCCGGATTCGCGGCGCATGATCGAACAGTAATCGAGCGCGCCGACGAACAGGCGATTGCGTTCCGGATCGAAACCCGGCCCGTTCCATTCCACGCCGCCGGCCACGCCCGGGCACACCTTCACGCCGTCCTCGGTGGGCTGCGGCGGGTTTTCATCGACGGTGGTGACCGCGGTTTTCGCCACCAGCTTGCGGCTGTCGCGATCGACGATGTGCAGGTAGCCGTCCTTGCCGGCGGCGGCCATGGTTTGTTTGCGCTGGCTGTTGCGATACAGCACCGGCGCCGCGGCAAGGTCGTGATCGAAACCATCGTTGGGCGCGAGCTGGTACCACCATTTGAGCTTGCCGGTCAGTGCATCCAGCACCACCACGCTGTTGGTGTAGAGGTTGGCGCCGGGGCGATCGCCCGGCGAGAAATCCGGCACTGGATTGGCGACCGGAATGAAGATCTCGGCGCTGGCCGCGTCGAGCGCGAAGTGCGACCAGGTGCCGCCACCGCCAGTGCCCTTGTTCCACACCGTGTCCTGCCAGGTTTCCGAACCCGGTTCGCCGGGCAGGGGGATGGTGTAGAAGCGCCACACCTCGCGCCCGCTGTCGGCGTCGTAGGCCATGACGCGGCCGCGCACGCCGAACTCCGAGGCGGCGGTGCCTACGATCACCAGGCCGTTCCAGGCCAGCGGCGCGCCCGACACGAATTCGCCCTGGTCCGGCTCGCCGACCGCGTTCTTCCACACGAGCTCGCCGCTCTTCGCATCGAGTGCGATCACATGGCCATCACCGGTGCCGCGGAACAGGCGCCCGCCGTAATGCGCGACACCGCGATTGACCGGGAACGGCATGCGCTTTTCGGGGCGGTAGCTGACCCGCCATTTGACCGCGCAGGTCACCGGGTCGAGCGCGAGCGTGTCGGTGCTGGTGGTGGCGTACATGACATCGTCGATGACCACCAGGCCGGCCTGGAAAGAGCCATGATCATCGATACGGATGCGGCACACTTCGGCCAGCTCGGCGGCGTTGCCGCTGTTGATCTGACGCAGCGGCGAATAGCGCTGGCCATCGGGCGTCTTGTTGTAGCTCGACCACTCGGCGCCGACGCTGACGGGATGGGGCGCGGATTGTTTGCCGGCGGCATGGACAGCGGGCGCGCACAGGCCGAGCAGCGCGGCCAAGGCAAGGGCGCGCATGGAATGACGAGTCATGTATGGTCCTCCCCAGGAACTCCGGATGGCGGCGCGTCGTTGCGGTCGCGCCGCCGAACTCGCATCGATTGTACCGCGCGGAATGCGGCCGTCACGCGCGCCCGGCGCGGCGCAGCAGGTCGGTGACGGGCGCATCGCACCAGGCGCGCGTCACCACGTCGGCGTGTTCCACCGTGCCGTCGAGCGGCACCAGGCAGGCGTTGCCCGGCGCGAGTTTGGTACGCAAGCCCAAGTGCGCTACCACCGGCCCCTGTTGCAACAGGCCGCGCAGGTGCACGTTGCCGCGGCGCGTGCTGTGGGTATAGGCGCTGACCAGGAACGCATGGCGGTGATGGTGCTCGAACCACGCGGCGAACAGCGCTGCGTGATCGTAGAGCGCATCGAGCAGCACCACGCCGCGCACGCGTGAGCGCACGCCGCCGAGCCGCAGCGCCGCCGCCGCCGGACAATAGCCGCCGCTGTAGGCGACGAGGATCACGCGGGCGCGCCTGAACACGGCGGCGTCCACCTGACCGAGCGTGCCGAGCCCGTCGGCCGCTTCGTCGAGAAAGCGCCTGAACACGCCGCGCTGCGCGAAGCGACCGGCACTGGAATCGGGCGCATCGAGCGCGAGCTGCGGCGCCACCAGCACGGCGTTGATGTGCGCCGCGCACACCTGGCGCACCAACTGCTGGCGCTGCACCACGTCGCGCTCGAGGCGCGCGCGGTTGCCGTGCAGGTAGACCACCATGGTCGCGGTCTCGCGCGCATCGAAGTTGTGCGGCACCGCCAGCAACACGTCACGCGAGCTGTAGGTCGGCTGTTCCCAGAACACTTCGCCGTGGCGCGTGGTGCGGCCCCGGCGCGCGCCATCGCGCCGATCGAAAAAAGGATGGCCCTTGCGCAGCGGAAACGGGCCGTGGGCGAACGATGCGATGGCGATGCGTGCGCGCGAAGTCGTCATGCCGCGCGCCGCTCGTGATGACTAGGCGTCGGCCGGCAACAGCGGCCGCAGCAGGGCGCGGAAGGCCGGCAGTGCCACGAGGTACAGCAGGCCTGCGAGCACCAGCGCCGAGCTCAAGCCGAAAGACGTCGCCAGCAGCGGCACCAGCGCCGCGCCTATCACCGACATGCAACCGTTCACGCCCCATGCCCACAGGAACATCTGTTCCTTGCCGAGTCGCGCCAGCCACGTCATGCCGGTCGGCAGCGGCATGCCCATCAGGAAGGCCGGCGGCAGGATCAAGAGGAAACACGCGGGCAGGCGCCAGGCATAGGGCAGCGCGCCGACGACCTCGAGCGCGCGGTCGATGAACAGGCCGTAACCGATCAGCAGCAGCGCGATGGCGATGAACACCCACGGCATGACGCGCCGCGCCGCGTCGAGATAACGCTCCGCGCACAGGCTGCCCAGGCCGGAGAACACCAGCATGCCGGTGATGAGCACGGTGGCCGACACCGTGGCATTGCTCAAGGCGAGGATGAAATGACTGATCAGCACCACCTCGACCATGATGTAGCCCGCGCCCAGGCATGCGAAATACAGCAGCGTGCCGGCCTTGCCGGGGCAACGCGCCAGCAGGCCGCGCCAGCCGAACAGCGCCGGCAAGGCGATGAGGATGGCGCCGGCGCAGCACGCGATGATGAGCGTCGCCCACACCAGGAGGTAACCCCATTCGTCCTGCAGCAGGTCGAGCCTGTCGAGTACGCCGGGCAAGGAGGCGGGGCGCAGGTAGGCGGCGAAGTAGGGGCGTTGATTGGTGAGCGCGTGCAAGTCGTAGACATAGGTGTCGGCGAACGGCTGCCACGTGTCCGCGAGCAATGCCGCCCATGCCGCGCGCGCGAGCGCGATCGACGGCATCACTGCCGGCGCAGCGCCGCCTTCGGCGCCCATGTCGTCAGCTCCCTCGCCGGCGCCAGGCTCGCCGCCGCCGGTGTTTTCATCGGGCAGGCTGGCGTCGCCGGAGGCCGGCAGCTTGCCGAAGATCTGCGCGCGATAGGCGGCCATCTCGCGGTCGGCGGCGTGTGCGTCGACACGGTTGCCCGGCGCCTGGATTTCATCGAAGGACAGCGCGCGGGTGCGCGCTTTCAGCGTCGCGATCTCCGCGTCGCTGAAACCACCGCGTCGATACAGCACCGTGGAGGTGGAGAGATAGCTCGACACCACGTAGAAGCAGCGTTCGATGTCTTGTTCGCCCATCTCGCGCGCGGCCGCCACCATGGTGGCATACAGACGCAGCACCGACTTCGGTGGCTCTTCCTTGTTCCACAACGTCACCGCCAGCACACCGCCCTCGTCGAGGGCGCGCATGTAGGTTTGCATCGCCTCGGTGGTGTAGTTGTATTTCTCGGCGATGGCAAAGCCGCCGGGATTCGACAGCCCGGCCGAGTCGGCGAGGCTGAGATCGACCACGTCGTAACGTTCGGCGGTGTTGGACAGGAAAATGCGCCCGTCCTGGTCCACCACCTTGACGCGCGGCTTGGCGAGGATGTCGCCGGTGAATTCGCGCAAGCCCTCGTCTTCACGAAACGCGCGCAGCACCGCCGGGTTGCTGTCGGCCACCGTCACCGAACGCGCGCCCTTGTTGAGCGCGCCGGCGGTCGACAGGCCGCCGCCGAATTGCACGACGAACACGTCCGCGTCTTTCTTCAAGGCGAAGGGCAGCGCGGTCGGCAGGTAATCGAAGTAGGCGGTCTGGCTGGGCGGCAGGTCGCGGATGATGCCTATCGGCCCGTCGCCGTCGATGTAGAGACCGAGATAGGCGTTGTCCGGCATCTGCGGCAGGTTGAGCGCGGCGTTGTCCGACAGGCCGGGCGCGAAGTGCAGGTAGGAACTGGCGTAGATCTCGAGATGACCGAAAGGCGTGGCGCGCGCGTAGACGCGCTTGGCGTCCGGGAAACGCTGCGCGTAGGACACGCCCTTGTATTCCGACACCGCCAGCCGCGTGAGGCCGAGGCTGTCCGCCACCCAGGTCTGCCCGGACCAGGCCAACGCGCCCGCCACCAGCAATCCGAGCAGCACGCCGCGACTGGCGATGGCCGCCGCCCAGGCGATGCCGGCCGCCAGCCACAGCATCAGCGGTATCAGCAGCAGGTGCTCGGGTGGATACAGCCACATGCCGCCGAGGGTCGCGAGGCCGCACAGTCCGCAGCCGGCGAGATCGGCGAAGTAGATGCGCGCGAATTCGCGACGGGTTTTCAGGAACACGGTGCCGAGAAACAGGCTGCCGGTGAAGAACGGCAGCAGGTAGAGCACGAAGTTGCCCGCCAGTCGCCATTTCTGGCTGTCGTCGGCAATCAGGAAGATGGCGTTGAAGGGATACTGCTGGGCGAGCAGGTTGGCGGCCACCGCGATGGGACCAAATGCCAGCAGCGCTGCGCTGGCCACAGTTCGCCAATGGCGTTCGAACCAGGGCTGGCGCACGCACATCACGGTGCTCGAAATGCCGACGCCGAGCATCGCGATGCTGACGATGAACGAACCGAAATGCGCCCAGTTGCCGGCCGCGAAGATGCGCATCACCGCGATCTGCAGCGCGATGACGGCGCCCGCCAGCAGGCCGACCGCGATGTACAGGCGGGCGCCAGAGTTCAACTCGCGAGCGTCTTGCATGGATGCGGTCTCAACAATCCTGCGCCGGTTGCCCCGTGCCGTGGCGCTGCGTGATAGGCGCCGGGCGGGCGGCTGGCGGGTTCACGGTCGCCGGCGCGGTCCGGCCGCAAGGCCGCCTGCCCCCGCGGCGGCCACCGCGGTGGGTGGGCTCAGGTGTTGTGGGTGCCCGAGATCTTGTCGCCGTCCAGTTTCTTGAACGGCACGAAGGGCACGATGCGACCGTTGTAGATGTCGGTGCGCGCGATATGCGTGCTGCCGTCGGCTTCCACGCCCTTGATGATCTTCAGCACGCGTTGCGCACCGGGCGGGCCGATAGGCACCAGCATCACGCCCTCGGGCGTAAGCTGCTTCAGCAGCGGCGGTGGCACGTGGTCGATGCCGCAGGTGACGATGACCTTGTCGAAGGGCGCGAACTCTTCCCAGCCGTAATAGCCGTCGGCGTTCTTGGTGGTGATGTTCTGGAATTCACTGTAGCCGCGCGCGATGAGGTCGTCGTACACGCCGCGCGTGCGCTCCGCCAGCGGCTTGATGATCTCGATCGAATAGCACTTGTCGGTCAGGTGCGCGAGGAAGGACGACTGGTAGCCGGAGCCGGTGCCGATCTCGAGCACCTTGTCGCCCTGCTTGATGTCGAGACTGTTGGTCATGCGCCCGACCAGGTGCGGGCCCGAGATCGTCACGCCGTAGCCGATGTCGAGGAAGTTGTGATCGTAGCTGTGCGAGCGGTTGACCTTCTGCACGAACTCTTCGCGCGGGGTCAGGAGGAAGGCGCGTTTGATGACGTCGTCCCACACGTCCTTGTGTTCGACCATGGCCTGCAGACGGTCCCAGCGCTGGCCGAGGAAGTGACGGTCTTCGCCGCGGTTGCTGACCATCCATTCGACGAAGGCCTCGCGCTCGGTCATCGGCGGTTCGAGGTCGAAGGTGAACGGCGTGCCGAGCGCGGCGCGCGTGGTCAGCGGCATCATGCCGCCGGCGGCGAGGACGGACATCCCTGCGAGAAACTGTCTACGGTTCAAACGAAACACTCCATAAGATTGGGCGCCTGGCTCGCGCGACCGCTGGCGAGGACGCGGCGGCCCGCCAAGGCCGCGCTTCGACATCGCGCGCGGCATCGACGTTCCCGGCCGCATCCGGCACCGGCAACGAAAGGATGGCCGATGGCGCGCGCCATTATCGCGGCAGATGCCGCAAATCAGAAGTGGGTCGCAGGCCACAGCGCAAATCCGGCGCCCGCGGGTCGCGCACCGGCCTCCCCGTTAGCGCGTAGCGTGGCGGCCGCGGCAGCGCCGAAAATGCCGGGGCCACGGCCATGCGGCCCCGGTCGCGTCCGTCCTTCCGTTCCCACAGGAGACTCCAAATGCGCTTTCATCACATGGCGATTTTCGTGAGCGACATCGACGAGGCGACCCGCCTGTGGCGCGATGTCATGGGCTTCAAGGTGGTGGTCGACACGGTCATTCCCGACGGCCAGGGTCCGGGTCCCAAGACCTACATGTACCCCAAGCTGCTGGACGACATTTTCAAGGTCACGAACGCGCGCTCGAAGATGGTGCTGCTGGCCTCGGACGAGGGCGCCCTGATCGAACTGCAGCAGTGCGAGAACCCGCTGATCCAGAAAACCCCGCCCGAGAACCTGCAGTACGGCCATACCGGCTTTCACGAGCTGGGTCTCATGGTCGACGACATCGACGCCTGGTTCGACAAGGTGCGCGCGGCCGGCTATCGCACCCAGACTGAATACGTGTGGACCTGCGCCTCGATTGGCCGTTCGTTCCTGTTCTACGACGCCGACGGCAACATGATCCAGCTGTGGGAACACATGAGTGACGCCACCTGGCGGACCTGAGCAAGCGCGCACGCGTCCATCCATCCACACCCATGAGCGGAACCCCCAATGAGCATTGACCAGCCTCGCCCCATCGATCTCGACAGCGTCGATCATGTGCTGACCACCACCCGCAGCGTGCGCTTGCGCCTGGATTTCGAGCGGCCCGTGCCGACCGCCCTGATCAAGGATGCGCTGCGCATCGCCTTGCAGGCGCCGACCGGCGCCAATACCCAGACCTGGCGTTTCATGGTGGTGACCGATGCCGCCAAACGACGCACCATCGCCGACTACTACCGGCAGGCGGCGGCCGACTACGCGGCAGGCAAGACCGGCCTGTCGCGCACCGGCGTGACCATGATGCGCGAATACGATGGCGCCGATCCGCGCCAGGCCCAGCGCGAAGCGATGCTGAAATCCGGCGGCTACCTCATGGAGAACCTCGAGCGCGCGCCGGTGATGCTGATCCCGTGCATCGAGGGCCGTTTCGAACACGACGACGTGTTCACCCAGGCCTCGATGTGGGGCTCGATACTGCCGGCCACCTGGTCCTTGATGCTGGCGCTGCGCGCGCGGCGCCTGGCCTCGGCCTGGACCACCCTGCATCTGCGTCATGAAAAGGAAGTGAGCGCGCTGCTCGGCATTCCGGACAACTACACCCAGGCCGCGCTGCTGCCGGTGGCGTGGTTGAGCGGCGGTGATTTGAAACCGGCCAAGCGTCTTGCCGTCGAAGAAGTGAGCTGCTGGGATCATTGGCAAGGACGCGAGCCCGGCGTCTAGGGCGCCGCGCCCGATTGCGTCATGCGCCGCGTGACGCCCACCGGCCCGGCGGAGTACGGTGAGCGCATGGCGCATGACGACAGGGCAGGGTGATGAGTTCCAGGCAAGATTCGAAATGGCCGGTGGTGGTCACGGTGCTGGCCCTGGCGGTGATCGGCGTGCTGTATTTCCGCGGCCTGCAGCAGCCGCTCGATGGGCTGCGCACCTTGACGCTGCCCAGCGCACCGACGCCGGCCATGGCGCCGGCCGACGATGCACCCGCCGCCGCGCCCGAGCCGGCGGTGGTCAATCCCATCGAGCAAAGCGAGGCGGGCCGTCAACAGACGCCGGTCGCCGCGCCCGCGGACACCACGTCCGGCGTGGCGACGAACATCGGCAACCAGGATTTCGAAGCCGCGTTCGAGGCGCTGCTCGGCAGCGAAGCGTTTCGCCAGTGGGTGGTGAGCGACGATCCCGTCAATCGCATCGTGGTGGCGGTCGACAACCTTTCCCACGACAAGCTGCCGGTGCGCCTGTGGCCGCTGCGTCCGCTGGGCAGTGCGCCGCTGGTGCATGGCGAGGGCGCGACGCTGCGCTTCGCGGCCGAGAATTCCACTCGTTACGAGCCCTACATCGCGCTCCTGCAAAAACTCGACATGAAGCTCGTGGCGGCGCTCTACGTGCGCGACTACCCGCGCTTCCAGCATGCCTTCCAGGAGCTCGGCTATGCCAATGCCTATTTCAACGATCGACTGGTGGACGTGATCGAACACCTGCTGGTGACTCCCGAGATCAATGTGCCCCCGGCGCTGGTGCAGCCGACCGTGATGTACAAGTTCGCCGACCAGGATCTCGAGTCGCGCTCGGTCGGTCAGAAGTTGCTGCTGCGCATGGGGCCGGCCCATGCCAGCGTGGTGAAATCGCGCCTGCGCGAGTTGCTGCGGCTGGTCAGTCGCAGCGCGCAGTGATGATTGGCGTTTGATTCGAAAAGGGTGTCATGAACGAACAGCACGTGTTGTATGAAGTCGGCGCGCGGGTCGCGACCATCACCTTGAACCGCCCCACCGCCATGAATGCCCTCGCCGGCAGCATGCGCGAAGACATTCATGCCTGTCTGCAACGCGCCGAAGCCGATCCCGAGGTGGGCGTGGTGGTGATCACCGGCGCCGGCGATGCGTTCTGCGCGGGCGGCGACATCGCCAACATGCTGGAACTGCAGGCGCGCGACGATGCCGCGCCGGTGGTCGCGCGCACCGCGATCGCCGCCACGCTGATCCAATTCCTGCGCGCGATGGACAAGCCGGTGATCGCCGCCATCAATGGCGCGGCGGCGGGCGGCGGCGCCAATCTCGCTCTCGCCTGCGACATACGTTACGGCTCGACGCGCACGCGTTTCTCGGAGAGCTTCGTCAAGATCGGCCTGGTGCCGGATTGGGGCGGCCACTACCTGCTCACGCGCCTGGTCGGCACCAGTCGCGCCATGGAGTTGATGATGCTCGGCGATCGCATCGATGCCGACGAGGCCTGTCGACTCGGCATCGTCAACGCGGTGTTTCCGGCCGCGACCTTCATGCAGGAAGTGATGTCACGCGCCGAGCGCCTGGCGCAAGGGCCGGCGGCGGCGCTCGCCGCCATCAAGCGCGGCGTGTATCTCGGCGCCGAGCAGGCGCTGGATGCGGTGCTCGACTATGAGCAGCGCACCCAGCAACGGCTGTTCCTCAGCGCCGATGCGCGCGAAGGCATGCGCGCCTTCATGGACAAGCGCAGTCCGCGTTTCAAGGCCTGAAACGTCGGCCGCGCCTGTCCTCAGGCGCGCAAGGCGCCGCTCGCGAGCGCCGCGTCGCGATCCGCCGGCAACTGGAACTGCGGCGATTCATCGCGCGGCTGGCGCGTGTCCTGGCCCTTGGTCGAGGACGCTTCCGCGCGCCAGGCTTCATCGCCCCAGCGATTGTCCAGCACCTGGATGCCGCCGGCGCGGGTCATGGTCGTGAAGCCGCTCAAGGCGGCGCGCACGATCGACAGCTGATCGGCGCTGTCAAACGGCTTGCCGGCGGTGTGACCCAACGGGTAGTCGACGAAGGTCGCGCGCGGTGGCCGCCCGGCCTCGAGGATGTCGATGGCACTGCCCAGGCACATGGTCGGGATGCCGTGGGCTTCGAGATGACGTGCGACCAGACACACGGTCTGGTGACACACGGGTCACATCGCTACCAGCAGCGCGCAATCGACTTTCTGGGCGCGGAACGCGTCGAGGATGGCGGGCGCCGTTTCCTCGCGCACGCGCCGCTGTGAATACACGCCGCCCATGCACGACAGCACCTGGTCGGCGAGTTCACCCACCATGCCTTCCTTGCACAGGCTGCGCAGCTGCGCGAGCGGCAGGATGCAATTCGGATCGCGCTTCGGATCGACGAGGTAGTTCTCGGTGATGTGCGAGAAGCGGATGTCGGCGCTGGCCACGCTGCTTGGCAGGGCGCGTATCGAGGTGTCGTCCTTGTAGTGGTAGGCGAGCTGGCCGAGCGCATAGGCGCCCGACGTCGAGAGCAAGCCGAGTCGCGCCTCGGCCAGCGGTTTACCGAGGGCTTGCCACGGCGGTGCGCTGTCGGCCTCGAACCAGCGGTAAGGGGTATATCCCAGGCTTTCGTAGCGGGCGCGAATGGCCTGCATGTAATGAACGCTCATGATGATGGTGCCTTCGAGGGCTGCTTGGATGAAGCGCATTTTGAACCGTCGATGCGCGTCACGACAGTCCCGGTGATTCAAGGCTGGGGGGCAGGCATGGGGCCGCGTCGGGGAGACGCTGTGTCCAGACCGCGAATGCGCCCCGGACTCGATGTTCGCTGTCGACTTCTCGAGCGTGGCCGGGTGGCCGCCGTTCGAGTCCGGAAGTCGAGGGTCCCGGCCGGTCGCCTGGACGAAGCCGAAACCCTCGCTGCCGTATCCGCCTATGGCAATCTATTCGGGTAATTCATCCCTGGATCGCCCGCATCTCCGCCTTGCGGCGGCGATGCCATCACATGCTCGCTGGCGAGTCATCCGCAAGCGGAGCTCGTCCACGAAGCCTGCGATGTTTACCAACGCGGACGGTCGTTGGTGCGCTTGACCTTGTCCTTGTCCTGCGCAACGTTGACACGCAGGGCGCGGCCCTTCATGTCCTTGCCGTTCTGCTCGAGTGCATTCTCCGCCGCGCTCTGGGTCGCGAAGGTGATGAATGCGAAACCCTTGGAACGACCGGTGTCACGGTCGGTGATCAGACGGACTTCTTCAATCGGGCCATACGTCTGGAACAGGTCGCGCAGGTCGTTTTCACCGACCGAGTACGGAAAGTTGCCGACGTAAAGTTTGTTCTGTTGCATCAGGAATACTCCAAAAATAGATGCCAGGCGTTGATGAGGCGGCTGCCTCGGTTAAACACTTGCGCTCGCGGCGACAGTCCCGCGAGCGGGGTGAAGTCGAGTGCAAAGTGAAGGACGGATTCAAGTCGAACAACGAATGCGGGGAGCGAGGCGGCAACGAATGCCTTGGCTGAGCGTATGCGGTCAAGCTAGCGGAATCTGAATGTCGTGGTCGCGCGTGGCGACATCTTTCAACGATGCATACGGGCTCGGTCGCGGCGTATGGATACGTTGTTGGATGTGAATGCGGGACTCGGTCAGGACCTCGAAGAGCGGAATTCGTAATCGTTATTTCACGCGGTTGCGAAGCAGACTAACACGGTTTTTTGGGAACTGCTACGCCTATTCACGGTCCGCGCTCGGCCCCTCATTTCGATAGCGTGGGCCGGCGACCGTGACCGCAATGCAGCATCGAAGGCCGTCATCGTGGTGATGAATCGGATGAGCGTTCACTCTCCTTCGGCAGATCGGCATCGTCGGCCATGGCCTTGAGTTCACCGCTGGCAACGAGTTCGGCCAGCACTTGGTTGACCGCCGCCAGCAGATCCTCGTTGCCCTTGGGCACCGCCACCGCGAAGCTGTCTTCGGTCAGCAGCGGCGAGCGTTTGAAAGGACCGTCGTGACGGGCGAGGAACACGTCGATGTTGACCGCTTCGCTGATGAGACCGGCGACACGCCCGTCCTGGATGGCGGCCACCCCTTCCTTGAAGTTCGCGACCGGCAGCACCTTGGGCGCGCTGCCCGTGGCGTCCGCTATCGCCGCCATCATGACGGCCGCGCCGCCGTCGTTGCGTTCGATGATGGCGAAGGTCTTGCCGGCCAGGTCGCGCTTGCCGCTGATCGTGCCGTCCTTGCCCTCGAGCACGGCCAGGCCGCTGTGGTAGTAGGGCGTCGAGAAGTCGACCAGCTTGGCGCTGTCGGGATTCACGCGCAGCATCGAGATACCGAGGTCGACTTCGCCGCGCGCGATGGCGGGCAGGCGCTCCGGCTTGCGCATCATCTTCAAGCGCAAGGCATCGGGCGAGCCGAGAATGCGCTTGGCGATGGCGCGCGCGATGGCGAGCTCCATGTCGCGCTTCTGGAAATGGGCGGGGTCGCGGTGGTTTTCCACCACCTTGTCGCCGACGTTCTTGACGCTGACGATGAGCTGGCCGCGCGCGCGTATGGTGGCGAGGTCATTGGCGGCGAGCGCCGGGGCGCTCATGGCGCACAATGAGATGGCGAGCAGCAAGCAGCGTTTCATGGGCGATGTCCTTCCAGTAATGCGGTTCTGAAGCGATGTTTGACCACCACGCCGTCGCGCGGCGGCAGCACCATGCCGGCATTGGCGGCGGCGACCTCGATGTCGGCGAAATGCGGCCCGGCGGTGGTGGTGAAGCGGGTGCGGAACGCCGCGACTTCGTCGAGCGTGGTGAGCGTTACCGCGTTTTCAATGCCGGCGCCGCGCGCCATCACGGCAAGACGGGTGGCCATCGCGGTATGGGTCAATTGGCCGCCGGTCTCGCCGTAGCGCCGGTTGTCGATGACTGCGATGGCGAGATTGGCCGGCGCCATCGCCGCGACCGTGGCGAGTGAGCCGATACCCATCAGCATCTCGCCATCGCCCGTGATCACGAGGACACGACGCCGTGGTTGCGCGAGCGCGAGACCGAGACCCACCGACACCGCCGTGCCCATGCCGCCCCACAGGTAGAAATTGTGCACATGATCGCCGCACGCGGCGACATCCCAGGTGGTGCCGCCGAGTCCCGTCACCACCAGCAGCGCGCCGCGCTCGCGGAGCAGTTCATCGACGACCGCGCGCCGGTCGAGCAGTGTCGCGTCGTTCATTGGAAAGCCTTGGCGCCGAGCAGTCGTTGCGACAGCAGCACGGCGTTGGCGCTGTCGGTGGCGTAGGTCATGGTCAGCATGGCGGTGACGGTCGCTTCGACGTCCTCGGCACGGGCGACGCTGGTCACGCGCACGCCCAGGGTTTCCAGCACCGGCGTCACCACGCGGCCCATCGGCAGCTGCCACGGATTACCCTCGCCCCACTCGCCGCGCATGGTCACCAGCATGAACAGCGGAAAGCGGCACGCAGTGCTCAGCGAGGCGATGGCGTTGCCGCAATTGCCGACGCCGCTCGATTGCATGAGCAGGGCGCCGCGTTCGCCACCCAGCCACGCGCCGGCCAGCACGCCCATGCCTTCTTCCTCGGTGGTCAGCGGCAGCGCGCAAATTTCATCGTCGGCCCGGCACAGTTCGATGAGTCGACGATGGCCGGCGTCGGGCACGTAGGCGACCTGGCGCACGCGTTCGCGCTTGAACACTTGGTGGATGGCGGACGGCCAGTCCGCCTGGGCGCTGCTGGTCACGGTTGATTCCCCTAATGGGTGGCACTCGAACACCACCGCGAGACGAAGGCATGAACGTATTAGGACACGAGCCGCGCAAGGCTGCCAAGCCATGTTGCCAAAGGTTTATGCTGCGGCCATGAACAAACCCCGTAGCCGTACCGTACCCGCACTGCTGGCCGAGATGGTGGCGCGCGATGCCGCGCACCTGGCGATAGTCGATGGCGAGCAGCGCCTGTCCTATGCGCAATTTGCCGCCGAGGTGTTGCGCGCCGCGCGCGCCCTGCATGCGGTCGGCGTGCGGGCCGGCGATCGCGTCGGCATCCTGATGGGCAATCGCGCCGAGTGGCTGATACTCGATTTTGCGACCATGAGCCTCGGCGCCATCACGGTCGGCTTGAATACCTGGGCCACGGCCCACGAACTCGGCTACCAGTTGCGCCATGCGCAGGTGAAGCTGCTGGCCATTGAACCGCGCTTTCGCAACAGCGATTTTCGCGCGCTGCTGGCCGAGGCGCGCGCGCAGGCCGATGGACTGCCGGCATTGCAAACCGTGGTGTGCACCGAGACGCCGGCCGACGACATGATGTCCTACGCCGACCTGTTGCGCGCCGCCGATGGCGTCGATGCGGCGGTCGTGGCCACAGCCAGCGCCGCCATCGAGCCGACCGACGTCGCCTGCCTGCTCTACACCTCCGGGTCGACCGCGCTGCCCAAGGGTGTGCCGCTGTTGCACGGCGGTCTCATCGACAACATGTGGGAGATCGGCGAGCGCCAGCATCTCGTCGCCGACGACAAGCTGTGGCTGTCGGTGTCGCTGTTCTGGTCGCTGGCCTGCGTCAATGCGCTCTACGCGGTCATGACGCACGGCGCGAGCATCGTGCTGCAGCACCAGTTCGATGCCGGTGAAGCGCTGCTTCTGATCGAGCGCGAACGCTGCACGGTGTTCTACGGCACGCCCAACATGGCGCTGGCGCTGTGGGAGCATCCCGCGCGCGCGCGCCACGACCTGTCGTCGCTGCGTACCGGCGTCACCATCGGCACGCCCGAGCAGCTGCGGCGCGTCGCGGCGCTCGGCGTCGAGAAGATCTGCAATGTGTATGGACTGACGGAAGCCTATGGCAACTCGGCGGTGACCGACGCCGAACTGCCCTTGGAGCAACGCGTGCTGACCGTGGGGCGGCCGCTGGGCGGCGTCGAGATCCGCATCAGCGACGGTGAAACCTGCGTACCGCTGCCAGTCAACACGGCGGGCGAGATCACGATCAAGGGGCAACGTGCTGCCGGGTTACTGGAACGATCCGGTGCGTACCGCCGAGGCTTTCACCGCCGACGGTTATTTTCGTACCGGCGACCTGGGGCTCATCGATGACGACGGCTATCTCTACTATCGCGGACGGCTGAAAGAACTGGTGAAGACCGGCGGCATCAATGTCGCGCCGGCCGAGGTCGAGGAGATCTTGTCCAGTCACCCCGCTGTCGAACTCGCCTTCGTCACCGGTATTCCCGACGCGCGCCTCGACGAAGCGCTGGCGGCGGTCATCGTGACCCGTGCGGGCGCGACGGTCAGCGAGACCGAACTCGCCAATCATTGCCGCGCGACCTTGGCCGCCTACAAGACGCCGCGGCATTTCCGCTTCGTCGACGCGACGGTGCTGCCGCTCACCACCACCGGCAAGTTGAAACGCAACGAGTTGGCGAAGTTGTTCGACGCGGGAAGGAATGAGCGAGCGCTAGTCTGGGTTTCGAATGTCAGGCTGAAGCCTGACCCAGAGTCGGGCCGCCGGGTTCAAACTCTTGCGATTATTCTGTGGCCCTTGGCGACGCTGGTGATTCAGTCGACATCGAGGCGTGGAGGAGCTCAAGGCCTCACCAGTATCCTGCCCATGGCCTGGCGCCCGGTCAGCATCTTCAATGCCGCCACGCCTTCATCCAGGCTGAACTCGCGTGTGATCATCGGTTTCAACTTGCCTTGCGCGTACCACTGCAAGAGCGTCTCCACCGAAATCGTCAGCTTGTCGTAGGCATTCCAGCGGAAGTGGCGCAATGACGAACCGAGCGCCGAGCGGTTCTTGACCAGCAGGCGGTTGGCGGGAATCTTGGGGATGCCGCCGACGAAACCCACCAGCACGATGCGTCCGCCCCAGCCGAGCGCCGACAAGGCCTTGTCGAACAGATCGCCGCCGACCGGATCGAAGCACACGTCGGCGCCGCGATCGCCGGTCAGTTTCATCACCGCTTCGGTGAGATCCTGTTCGCTGTAATTGATGAGTTCGTCGGCGCCGCGGCTCTTGGCGGCCGCGAGTTTCTCCGGCGTGCTGGCGGCGGCGATCACGCGCGCGCCCATGGCCTTGCCGATCTCGACGGCGGTGAGGCCCACGCCGCCGGCGGCGCCCAGCACCAGCAGGGTTTCACCTGCTTCCAGACGACCCATCCAGCGCAGCGCGACGTCGGACGAGATATAGGCGACCGGAAACGAGGCCGCGTCATCGAAGCTCATGCCCGTGGGAATGACCCAGGTATCGCTTTCCTCGGCGAGCGCCTGCTCGGCGAGACCACCGTAGGCCAAGAGTGCCATCACGCGATCGCCAGGCTTGAAGCGCGTGACCTTGTCACCGACCGCCAGCACCGTACCGGCGGTCTCGAGACCGGGTGCGAAGGGCAGCGGCGGCTTGGTCTGGTAGGTGCCGCCGACCATGATGGTGTCGGCGAAGTTGACCGCCGTGGCGGCCACCTTGATGAGCACCTGCGTGGCTGCCGGTAGCGGGACCGGCAGCTCGGCAACGGCGAGGTCTTCGACCGCGCCCCAGGCAGAACAGACGAGGGCGCGCATGGCCTTTCCTCTTTCGTTGAATGCTACGCGCGACCCGAGCGCAGCACTTCACCCGGACGCGAGCCGGTGTCCTTGCCATGCTCGAACACCGGTACGCCGTTGACGATGGTGTATTCCACGCCGCGCGCCGGCACCACCAGGCGACGACCGCCGCCCGGCAGGTCGTAGCGCATTTCACCGCGCTTGTTGGAACCGACGGTGGCCATGTCGAAGATCGCGAAGTCGGCGGCCAGGCCCTTGGCGATGCGACCGCGGTTCTTGATGCCGAACAGCGCCGCCGGCTCGGTGGTGATGCGTTGCACCGCGCGCTCGAGGCTCATGGCCTGGCGCTCACGCACCCAGGTGCCGAGCAGGTAGGTGGCATAACCTGCGTCACACAGGCTGTCGACGTGCGCACCGCCGTCGGACAGGCCGATCATGATGCGCGACTCGTTGATGAGGTCGGGAATCTTGCTTTCGTCGGCGTTGAAGAAATCGTAGGTGTACTGAAGCTTGAGCTGGTCTTCGCAGGCGAGATCGATGAAGGTGTCGGCCGGATGCGCGTTGCGCTCCTTGGCGATCTCGGCGACGTTGCGCCCGACATACTTCTGCATGTCGGCGTTGCCGACTTCCAGCACGATGGCCACTTCCCAGCGCGCCGAGAAAATCAGCGCCTTCTTCAGCGACTCCTTGAACGCCGCGCGGAAGGCCGGGTCCCGGTAGACCGCGATCTGCTCGTCCGTCGAGCGGTTGAACACCGGGTTGAAGCACGGCATGTTGGCGAACAGGAAGGGCTTGGACATATCAATCTGTCCGACCAGCGGTCGGCAGGTTGCCTGCGGCACCGAGCCACGCTTGATGAGGTCGTCGACTTCCGCCAGCGTCTCCTGCACCTGGTTGGGATTGTCGTCGCGATTCAACAACGCGAGCCAGGTGACCGGGCGGCCGCTGGATGACAACAACAGGTCCAGCAGTTCACGTTCCTGCGCGCTGACGCGTGACACTTCGTTGGTCAGCGCGACTTCGATGGCGCCGTGGCCGACATCGCGCAGCACGTTGCCATAGGCGCGAAATTCATCGTTGCTGGCGAGACGACAGGCGAGCGGGCGGCCCTGGTAGCCGATGTGCTGGCCGGCATTGGTCGAGGTGAAACCGAAGGAACCGGCGTCCATCGCTTCGCGCAGGAGGCCGGCGATCTTTTTCGTTTCTTCGGCGGTCGCGGCGCGTTCCATCGATTCTTCGCCGATCACGTAATGGCGGAACGGCGTCAGCGCGCACAGGAAACCGAGATTGAGACCTGAGCCGCGGCGGGCGGCGGCGTCTATGTATTCGGGGAAGGTTTCCCAGTCCCAGGTCACGCCCTTGGAGAGCACATCGAAGGGAATGGCTTCGACGTTGACGAGATCCCAGGCCGCGATTTCACGCGCTTCGGGACGACAGGGCGCGAGACCGACGCCGCAGTTGCCCATCATGACGGTCGTGACACCATGCCAGCAGGAAGGCGAGGTGACGTCGTCCCAGCAGATCTGCGCGTCGTAATGGGTGTGCGGATCGACGAAGCCCGGCGCGACGATGAGGTCTTGGGCGTCAATGGTGCGCTTGGCGGTGCCATCGACCTTGCCGACTTCAACAATCTTGCCGTCGGTGACCGCGACGTCGGCGCGGAAACGCGCCGCGCCAGTGCCATCGACGACGGTGCCATTTCGAATTACGAGGTCATAGGACATCACGCGTACTCCTGCGGGTTGAGCGGCGACAGTATACGGAAATCGTTTTGCCATCAGCAGCGGCGTGAGCCGCGCTGAAGAGGCCTCCCCAAATAGGGGGATCATCGCGCCGTCAACAACAATGCTGCGGCGCGACGCGCGTGCGCAAGGAGCGCAACCGCTGGCGGCTGCGCGCGGCGCGAACGCATCGTCAGCCGAGGATCTTGCGCGCCTCGGCGCGCAGTTCGACCTTGCGAATCTTGCCGCTGGAAGTCATGGGATAGGCGTCGACGAAGATCACGTGCTTGGGGATCTTGAAGCTCGCGATGCGGCCATGCATGCGTTCGAGCAAGGCTTCAGCGGTGATGTCCTTACCCGGTTCCTTGATCACGAAAGCAACCGGCACTTCGGCAAGGCGCTGATCGGGGTAGGCCACCACCGCCGCATCGCGCACTTCGTCCATCACGCGCAAATAGGCTTCCACTTCGGCGGGCGAGACGTTTTCGCCGCCGACCTTCAGCATGTCCTTGTAGCGCCCCATGAACACCAGGTAACCGTCGGGGCGCTTCTTGGCCATGTCGCCGGTATGCAGCCAGCCGTCGCGGTCGATGGCATCGGCGGTGGCTTCGGGCTTGTCCCAGTAGCAGTCCATGATGGTGTAGCCGCGCACCAGCAATTCACCCGGCACGTCGTCGGGCTGATCGGCGCCGGTCTCGACATCGACCACGCGGAATTCGTAGTCGTTCATCGGGTAGCCCGAGGCGTGCACGCGCTGTTCGCGATTGGACGACGGGTTGTCGCAGGACACGTAGGCCCAGGTTTCGCTCATGCCGAAACCGCTGACCGTCGGGCCGAACACGTCCTGTACTTTTTCTGCGATGGGGAAGGTGCTCTCGACGCCCGACGGCAGGGTGCCGATGCGCATCCTGATGTCGCGCTTCCTGCGCGCCTGCGCGTTCAGGAGATCGAGCCAATGCGCTTCGAAGCCGTGCAGCACCGTGGCCTTTTCCTGCTCGGCGAGATCGAGCGCGCGCTCGGCATCGAACACGTCCATCATGATCTGCTTGGCGCCGACCAGCACGCCGGCCATGGTGATCTCGGCGTAGGCGTAGATGTGGAACATCGGCAGGTAGTTCATGTGGATGTCGTGCATGGTCATGCCGAGCATCTGCGCACGTTCATGGGTGTTGCGGATCGGGCGGTGGGAATGCACCACGCCCTTGGGGCTGCCGGTGGTGCCGGAGGTGTAGCAGATCACCATGCGACCGTCGGGATCGACGGCGGTCTTGCGCGCCGCAAGTTCGGTGTCGCTGATGCGTGTGCCGCCGGCCATGAACTGCTGCCAGTCGAGCGCATGGGGCAGGCTGCGATTGCCCATCACCACCAGGCGTTTCAGATCCGGGTAGCCGTCGACGATCAGCGAGCCGTCGGTATGGCGCTCGATGCCCGGCATGGTCTCGGCCAGCATGCCCTGGTAGTCG
>JADJYF010000017.1 GCA_016719885.1 Pseudomonadota bacterium
CGCAGGCGCGTCAGCGCGTTGCTGACCGCCGGCTGGGTCATGTGCAGCACCTCGCCGGCGCGGGTCAGGCTGCCCTCCTGGTAGATGGCCTCGAACACGCGGTAGAGATTGAGGTCGAGTTTTTGTGCACGCATGAATCATCACCAGTAATGATGGTTTTCCATCACAAGAATAGTCTGGAGTGATTGTAGAGCGGGCCCTAGCATGACGTCATGTCGCGTGGGCCATCACCCCGTCGGCGCCTTCCCCCTCATGCCAGGAGTATTCGCCATGAATTTCGAGTTGAACGCCAAGAGCCGTGAGCTGCGCGAGCAGGTCCGCGCCTTCATGAAGGAACACGTCTATCCCATCGAGGAGGAAGTGACTGACTTCAACCACGATCCCAAGAACCTGTGGGTGGTGCCGCCGCAGATCGAGCAACTGAAGAAGCTGGCCAAGGCCCAGGGCCTGTGGAACTTGTTCCTGCCCCACGAATACACCGACTACAGCCCCGGCCTCACCAACCTCGAATACGCGCCGCTGGCCGAAGAAATGGGCCGCGTGCACTGGGCCTCGGAAGTGTTCAATTGCTCGGCGCCCGACACCGGCAACATGGAAGTGCTGGCGCGCTACGGCAGCCCGGAGCACAAGAAGCAGTGGCTGGAGCCGCTCCTGAACGGCGAGATCCGTTCCTCCTACCTCATGACCGAACCGCAGGTGGCATCGTCCGACGCCACCAATGTCGAGACCGAGATCCGTCGCGACGGTGACGAGTACGTGATCAACGGCCGCAAGTGGTGGAGCTCCTGCGTCTACGACCCGCGCAACAAGATCTACATCGTGATGGGCAAGACCGACACCTCGGCCGCGCGCCACGTGCAGCAGTCCATGATCCTGGTGCCGGCCGGCACGCCGGGCTTCGAGATCGTGCGTCCGCTGCGGGTGCTGAACGACCTGCACTCACCCCACGGCCATGCCGAGGTGCGCCTGGTCAACGTGCGCGTGCCGACCTCCAACCTCATCCTCGGCGAAGGCCGTGGTTTCGAGATCGCGCAAGGCCGTCTCGGACCGGGCCGCATCCATCACTGCATGCGCCTCATCGGCGGCGCGCAGCGCGCGCTCGAGATCATGTGCCGCCGCGTCGAGAGCCGTATCGCCTTCGGCAAGAAGCTCTCGGACCAGTCGAGCATCCGCCAGGACATCGCCAAGTCTCGCGGCGAGATCGAACAGGCGCGCCTGCTGTGCCTGTGGGCTGCCGACAGGCTCGACCGCGAAGGCAACAAGGCCGCACGCGACGCGCTGGCGATGGTCAAGATCGAGATCCCGCGCATGTGTCAGCGTGTCGCCGATCGCGCCATGCAGTCCCACGGCGGCATGGGCGTGTGCCAGGACACGGTGCTGCCCGAGATCTTCGCCTACGCGCGCTACGTGCGTATTGCCGACGGTCCGGATGAAGTGCACATGTCGCAGCTCGGCAAGCTCACCATCCAGCAATTGGTGGACTGAGGCGCTTCGCACCAAGGTAGCGAAAGGACCCGCGCCGCACTCAGGCCATGCGCGCCAGGGTGCGGCGGAACCACGCCAGCGACGCACCGAACAGCGCGGCCCCGATCACGAGCAAGGCGAGGAACTGCGGCCACACGATCGCGAAACCGGCGCCGCGGTAGAGGATGGCCTGCGCGAGCGCCACGAAGTGGGTGGTGGGCGCGGCAAACATCAGCCAGCGCACGAGGTCCGGCATGCTTTCGCGTGGCGTCATGCCACCGGAGAGGATTTCGAGAGGCATCAGCACCAGCAGCATCAGCAGGCCGAACTGGGGCATGGAGCGGGCAATGGTCGCAAGGAAGATGCCCATCGACGTGGTGGCGAACAGCAGCAGCGCGGCGCCGGCGAGGAACAGGGCGATGGAGCCTTCGATCGGCACGCGCAGCAAGCCCTGCACCACCACCAGCAACGACAGGCTGGTGGCCAGCAGCACCACCATGCCCATGGCGATGACCTTGCTGCCCATGATCTGCGCCGGCGTCACCGGCATCACCAGCAGGTGCTCGATGGTCCCATGCTCGCGCTCGCGGATCAGCGCCGCGCCGGTGAGGATGATCGACAGCATCGTGACGTTGCTGATCAGTTCCATCACCGATCCGAACCAGCTGTCGTCGAGTTCCGGGTTGAAGCGGGCGCGCAGGGCTAGATCGACGGGCGCGGCATCCAGGCGACGCTCGTGCTCGAGATATTCCTGCAGCTCGCCGCTGACGATGCCCTCGATATAGGCGCTACCGATGTAGGCCTGGCTCATGCGCGTCGCATCGACATTCAGCTGCAGCGCCGGCGAGCGCCCGGCCAGCAGGTCGTGCTGGAAGCCGGCGGGAATGTGCAGCGCGAAGGTATCGAGGCCTGCGTCCAGGCGGGCATCCATCTCGGCGGTCGTGATGAAGCGCGGCGGCAGGAAGCGCGGCGGATAGAAGGCGTCCGCGACGCGCGCCGAGAGCGGCGACGCGTCCTCGTCGACGATCGCGAGGGCGGCGCCGTTCAGCGGTTCGGGCATGGCCGTCGCGGCGATGTAAATCGCGGCGCTGAAGGCGTACACGATCAGCCCCAGCAGCACGGGGTCGCGCAGCAGGCTGCGCAGTTCCTTGACCGTCAGGTTGAGGAGGTTGCCGCGCATGTCAGCGCTCCTGCTTGCGCAGCGCCAGCACGGCCAGCCACACGATCACGGGCGCCGCCACGACCAACGGCAACAGGGCGCCCTGCAGGTCATGGAATCCCAGCCCTTTCGCGAAAGTGCCGCGGGCGACGGTGATGAAATAGGTGGTCGGCCAGAGGCGGCCGATCACGGCCGCGAAGCCCTCCAGCGCCGACACCGGATTGAGCAGTCCGGAAAACTGCACCGCCGGCAGGATGGTCAGCACCGCGGTGC
This sequence comes from Pseudomonadota bacterium, assembly GCA_016719885.1. Classification (NCBI taxonomy): domain Bacteria; kingdom Pseudomonadati; phylum Pseudomonadota; species Pseudomonadota bacterium. The sequence continues at coordinate 2,897 of JADJYF010000017.1, forward strand.
CGAACAGCGCGGCCACCTGGCTGCGCACGAAGCCCGAGATCAACAGGCCGAGCGCGGTGGCCGAGATGACATAGAGCCCCGCCGCCACCGCCAGCGTCGCGAAGCTGCCCGTCAGCGGCACGCCGAACACGGTCACCGCCAGCAGCGTGAGCAACAGGAAATTCGCCATCGCCACGCCGATGTACGGCAACTGCTTGCCGAGCAGGAACTCGAGGCGCGTCACCGGCGTGACGTACAGGTTGACGATCGAGCCCAGCTCCTTCTCGCGCACCACCGCGAGCGCGGAGAGGATGGCGGGGATCAGCAGCAGCAGCAGCGGGATCATGGCCGGCACGATGGCGTTCAGGCTGCGCACGGTCGGGTTGTAGCGGAAGCGGGTCTCGATGCGGAACTGCGTGGCGAGCGCGGCGTCACCGCGCGCCGCGCGGGCGCGCGACAACAGCCAGTGCTGGTGCATGCCCTGCACATAGCCCAACACGGTCTGCGCCCGCTGCGGCATCGCGCCGTCGATCCAGGCGCCGATTTGCACCGGCTCGCCACGCGCGACGTCGCGCGCGAAACCTTCGGGAATTTCGAGTGCGAGACTCAGGCGTCCTTCGCGCATGCGGCGGTCGATATCCGCCTCGTCGGCCGCCGGCGCCTGCTCGGTGAAATAGCGCGAGCCGGCAAGGGTGTCGGCGTAGTCGCGACTGAGCGAAGTGTTGTCGCGGTCGAGCACCGTGAAACCGAGATTCTCCACGTCCATGCTGATGCCATAGCCGAGTACGAACATCAGGATCGCGCTGCCGAGGCCCGCCAGCGTCAGGCGGATGCGGTCGCGACGCAGTTCGCGCGCCTCGCGCCCGGCATAGGCCATCAGGCGGCGGACGTCGAAGTGGCGTCGCCAGTTGCCTGCGCGTCCGGCCGCGCTGGACGCAGCGGACACCGCCGGCAAGGTCCGTGCCGCCGACTCGCCGACGGCTTCTTGCAGGCAGGCGACGAAGGCGTCCTCCAGCGTGGCGACGCCGTGTTGCGCGACCAGCGCCGCCGGCGTGCCGCTGGCGAGCACCTTGCCCGCGTGCATGAACGAGATGCGGTCACAGCGCTCGGCCTCGTTCATGAAATGGGTGGAGATGAAGATGGTCACGTGCTCCTCGCGCGCGAGCGCAATGAGCTCGCGCCAGAACGCGTCGCGGGCCACCGGGTCCACGCCCGAGGTCGGCTCGTCGAGGATCACCAGCTCCGGCTCGTGAATCAATGCGACCGCCAGCGACAGACGCTGACGCTGCCCGAGCGCCAGCGTGCCCGGCAGCTCGCCGAGCAGCGCGCGCAGCTCGAAGCGGTCGGCCAGGGTCTCGACCCGCGCGTGTACGCGCGACTCCTCCAACCCGAACAGGCGCCCGTGCAGCTCGAGGTTCTGGCGCACCGTCAGTTCCACGTAGAGCGAGAAGCCCTGGGTCATGTACCCGACGCGGCGGCGCGTCGCGAGGTCGCCGGTTTCGACCGGCTGGCCGAACAGCCAGGCGCGCCCCTCGCTCGCCGGCAGCAAGCCGGTCAGGAGTTTCATGGTGGTGGTCTTGCCGCAGCCGTTGGAGCCCAGGAAGCCGAAGATCTCGCCGCGGCGGATGCGGAAGCTCACCTTGTCCACCGCCCTGAAATCGCCGAAGCGCATCGTCAGATCCTGCGCCTCGATGGCTATCGGGTCCGCGTCGCTCGCCGGCCGCGGCACCACGACGACCGGCGCGTGGCCGGCGCGGCGCGCCTCCGGCAACAGGTCGATGAATGCCGCCTCGAGGCTGTCGCGTCCGCTGCGCGCGAGCAGTTCCGCCGGTGTTCCGGTCGCGAGCACGCGCCCCGCATCCATCGCGCACAGCCAGTCGAAGCGCGCCGCCTCCTCCATGTAAGCGGTGGCGACCAGCACGCTCATGCCGGCGCGGCTGGCGCGAATGCCATTGACGAGCTCCCAGAACCGACGCCGGGACAGCGGGTCCACGCCCGTCGTCGGCTCGTCGAGCACCAGCAGGTCCGGGTCGTGGATCAAGGCGCAGCACAGGCCGAGCTTCTGCTTCATGCCGCCGGAGAGCTTGCCCGCGGGGCGGTCGGCGAATCCGGCGAGATCGGTCGCCTCCAGCAACGCGGCGATGCGGCGGCGACGTTCGTCGGGCGGCAGCCCGAACAGCCCACCGAAAAAATCGACGTTCTCGAACACCGAGAGTGTCGGGTAGAGATTTCGGCCGAGGCCCTGCGGCAGGTAGGCGATGCGCGGGTAGAGGGCGCGACGGTGTCGTCGGTCGCGCATGTCGCCGCCCAGCACCTCGAGGCGCCCGCCCTGCTGTGCGCGCGCGCCCGCCACCAGCGACAGCAGGCTCGACTTGCCGACGCCATCGGGCCCGATGAGCCCGACGACCACGCCGGCCGGCAGTTCCAGGCGCGGGATGTCGAGCGCCGTGACGTCCTTGTAGCGGAGTGTGACGCCGGCCAGCCGCGCCACGGCGGTCATTGCGGCAATTTCACCTTGAGGTGTTCGGGCCACGGCTTCGACGCATCGTTGCGCACGTAGGCCACGCCCGGCAGCCCGGTCTTCACCTGGCGGATGTGACGCCGCAGCAGTTCCTGCGGGATCTGCGCGCGCACGCGGAACATCAGCTTCTCGCGCTCGGCGGCGGTCTCGACCGATTTCGGCGTGAACTGCGCGACGTCGGCAACGTAGGAGATCTGCGCCGGCACGACGAACTCCGGCGCGGCGTCGAGCACGATACGCGCCTCGGTGCCGAGCGCGATGCGGCCCGCCGCGCTGGTAGGCAGGTAGAAGGTCATGTAGACGTCGGTGAGGTCGACGAGATTCAGCACGCGGCCGCCGGCGCCGAGCACCTCGCCCGGTCGCACCAGGACCACCTGCACCCGCCCTTCGCGCGGCGCCTTCAGCACGCTGTCGTCCAACTCGGTCTGCACCCGCGCGACCGTGGCCCGCGCCGCTTGGATGGCGGAACCGGCGGAAGTGACCTGGCTGCGCGCGGTGACGATCGCCGCCTCGGCGGCCGCGAGCTGCGCGCGCGCCGTCGCGAGCGCGCCGCTGCGCGTGTCGACCGCGGCGCGTGCGTCATCGGCGCCCTGCTGTGAAATGGCGCCGCGCTTGACGAGGGCGGTGATGCGCTCGGCGCGCGTGCGCTCGGCGCCGAGTTCCGACTGTCGCTGCTTCACCACCGCCTGCGCCGCCGTGCGCTCGCTCTCGCGCTGTTCCACCTGGCTGCGAGCGGTCGCGAGATTCGCCTCGGCCTGCTGCGCCTGGGCCTGCGCCTGCAGCAGCTCGGCCTGCAGTGCCTGGGTATCCATGCGCGCGAGCACCTGGCCGGCCGTGACGAACTCCCCTTCGCGCACCAACAGTTCCTGCAGGCGCCCCGCACCCTTCGTCGCGACGTCGATCTCCACGGCCTCGATGCGGCCGTTGCCGCTGGCGAGGCCGGCGTTGGGATCGGTCGCGCCGAAGCGCTGCCACAGCACGTAGGCCACCGCGGCGCACAGGATAAGGGCGGCCATGGCCCGCATGAGGCGAGGCATCAGTGTCGTGGACGGCATGCCAGGATTGGAGCAGGGCCGGAGGAAAGTCGAAAAGGCGTCACTTTCCGGAACTTGGAAGCAAGCGTGGGGTATTCGACTTCGTGGGCCCCACCAGCGTGCTGATCAGTATCCCGCTCAGCAGGCTCGAGGACCAACGTCGGGGCCACGTCGGTCCTCCACGCACCGACACAAGTCCCGCTATGACTGACACGACCACTATACGCACGTCGGCCTTCGGAACGACATCATTGAAGCCGAACGGACTGTAATTGCGTCGGCCCTGAAAATCTGATGTGTCGAGGAACCGTGGGATAGAAGCTCGTGACTGTTATCGTGGAATCTTATAGGGCCACAGTCTGCGCAATGCCGAAGGATTAGCAGTACTAGTCGCGCGCGCCGCCTGCAAGTTACATTTGGCAACCTCGGTAATCCAGTTAGCACAGCCGGCGAGTAACCTCAAGGAAGATACAGGATCAACTTAGCTACCCCACCTCCGCCTAGCAAAGGCGACAAGGGAGAGAATTTGCTGTGACTTCGCTTACAACAAGCAGCGGCTTAACGGGGCGGCGGACGCAAGTCCAGCCCTGCCAAGTGTGAGTGCAGTCTACCTGCGCTGCCCGCGATCCACGATGCCGCCCAGCAAGGCGCGGAATCTTCGTCAAGTTCTGCAAGACGACAAGCAGCGTATCGGGTGCTTTCTCGGCGCCGGTTGTCCCTGGGTGTCTACAACGAGGAAGGGACGTCGAGTGTCGTTCTCATCCCAGCAGTTGTCGAACTCACGAGGCGTATCGCCGCCGGCCTCAAGGCGATCGACGCCGCTCCTGGGAGCACTACAAAGTTTGGAGCTCATTGGCAAGCCTTGTGTGACGAATGTCTAGGCCAGGCGACGGCAAAGATCCCACCGTTGAGGATGTACTGACTGAGCTGCGCACACTGGCAAATCGGAGAGGCACTGCAACGGTACTTGGCATGTCCAAGAACGACCTCACCGTTCTTGACGAACAGATCTGTGCCCTCATCGCAAACGAACTGCGCACGACCTTGCCGGCTTACCGAAACGCCTACAACCGGTTCGCCTCATGGATAGGAGGTCTATGCATCGCGACGCACCAGCTGAGGTATTCACTCCAAACTACGACTTACTCTTCGAGCAAGCGCTTGAGCAGCATCCGCTCCCGCACTTTGACGGGTTCGTCGGGTCGCGGGAGCCTTGGTTCGACTGGCCTCGATCGAGCGTGACGCCATTCCGCCGCGCTGGACTCGACTATGGAAGCTTCACGGCTCCATCAATTGGGAGCGGATCGAGGAAACCGCTAATGGCAACAAGATCACCAGGGTCGTGCGTGTCACGCGCGAGGCAGCAGCTGGCAAAGTGATGATCTTTCCGTCGCATCTCAAATACGACCAAAGCCGCCGTATGCCCTACCTCGCAATGCTCGACCGGCTGCGCGCGTTCTTCCACGGAAAGGATGCGCCACGACTCATCGTCTGCGGGTACTCTTTCCTCGACGACCATTTGAACGAAGTCCTCCTGGATGGACTGCGCGGAAATCGAAATGCGCAGTGCTTCGCGTTGATGTACTCGCGCCTCGACGCCCATTCGCGCGCAGTCGACTACGCCGAAAGGCAAAGCAACCTGACTGTGCTTGCATGGGATGGCGCGGTCGTTGGAACGCGGCGGGGCCTGTACAGACCTGGAACCACTGCCGGCGACGAGCATTTCCCGTGGCTGCACGAACAGGCGGCTCCGGGCGGAGACCCGAAGGTGTTGGTTCCCTATAGTCGGTTAGGCGACTTCCACTACTTCGGCCTCTTCCTTGAACAACTTTGCGGTGGGGGCGATCATGGTGCGAAACCAGTCGTCTAGTCCCGACCCGTCAAGGCTTGGCACCGTCGAAGATGTGAACGGGTCAAGCATTAGCGTCAAGCTGTCCGACAACACGCCAGGCGGCCTCATGTTCGTGAGCGGCGAGGCGTATCGGGTTGGCCAGGTAGGTGGATTCGTCCGCATCCCCTCCGGCTACGTTGATCTTTACGGTGTGATATCGCAGGTCGGCGCTGGAGCAGTTCCGGGCCCGCAGGAATTTGCCCCGCAATTTGGCAACCGCTGGCTACGCGTCGAGCTTGTGGGGCAGGGTCGCCGCGGCACCAAATTTGAGCGCGGCATCGCTCAATATCCATCGATCGGCGACTTCGTTCATGTCGTCACTGAGTCTGATTTGAAAACTGTCTATGCGCCCGGCGATGAAGACGGATACGTTGCGATTGGCCGCGTCGCCAGCGCCGAGTCCATCCGCGCCTACATCGATCTCAATCGGTTGGTGAGCCGACATTCTGCGGTGGTCGGCAGTACAGGTTCGGGCAAGTCAAATGCGGTAGCGAACATTCTTGGAGCCGTCTCTGATCGTGTGCGTTTTCAGTCCGCACGCGTGGTCTTGTTTGACCTTCATGGCGAATACGCAAAGGCCTTCGGCTCCGAAGCAAGGGTCTTCCGCGTCGGCGCGGATCAGGCTGCCGGCGAGCGTGAACTTCATGTCCCGTTCTGGGCTCTTACCTCTGAAGAGTTCATATCAATATCGATGGGTTCCGTCTCTGGAACACCCTTGGCCCTATTGCAAGATCGCCTGCTCGCGGGCAAACGTGGAGCCAAGGCCGGAGGCAATGCCCACGGATTGCCAGATCTTTCAGTGACGGTCGATACGCCGCTACCTTTCTCCGTCTACCAGCTTTGGTTCGACTTGTATTCAATTCACTGCGCAACGCACAGCGTAAGCAAGAACCAGAACCAGGTAGAGGGCACTCGAACATCCTTGGACACGGGTGACCCTGACAAACTAGAGCGCCCGCGTTTTCGGCCCTTAAAGGACGTGAAGGACGATCCGGATAAGGTATTCGCTGGCTTGTATAGTGATCTGCCCCGCGCGCACTTGGACGTCCTGGAGGGGAAACTCCGGGATCCGCGAATGCAGTTCCTCTTCAAGCCTGGAGAATGGGCTGTCGACAAGCACGGTATTACGCAATCCGATCTGGACACGCTGTTGAACGCGTGGATTGGCGCGGATGCCCCCATCTCCGTGTTTGACCTGTCAGGCATCCCCACGGCTATCGTCGACGACATGGTCGGCGCTATCCTGCGAATTCTCTACGACGCAATATTCTGGGGTCGACTTAAGAAGGAAGGGGGAAGGGAGCGACCTTTGTTGATCGTGCTCGAAGAGGCACACACATACCTCAGTTCCCAAGCAAAGAGCCGCGCTGCCTTGGCTGCCCGCCGCATCGCCAAGGAGGGACGCAAGTACGGCGTCGGAATGATGCTGGTGAGTCAACGCCCTTCGGAAGTTGATTCAACGATCCTTTCACAATGCGGCACTATTATCTCCTTGCGCCTAACCAATGACTCTGACCGCTCGCAAGTCACGTCGTGCGCTTCAGACAACCTTAAGGGCCTGTTTTCGATGCTGCCGATCCTCCGGACGGGGAGGCGCTGATCGTCGGGAGGCGGTCAACATGCCCATACGCGCCATCATCGATAGGCCGGAAGAAGGAAGGCGCCCCGACAGTGACGATCCGGCAGTGGTTGTCGCAAAGGACTCCTACGGAAATCGCGTCAAGAGTGGTGGGTGGACCGAACCGACAGTTGGCGAGGATTACAAGCCGCTGATAGAAGCTTGGCGGAGACAAGATCCGAATGCGCCTCAGGCACCGCCCGCCACTGCGGCGAAGGCGTGAGTACATATTTTCCAGGATATCCACCTATGGAACGCACACCGGTAACTTCGACCAACATTCTTAGTGTTGGCTACGACCCAGACCAAGAGATTTTGGAGATAGAGTTCATCAGCGGCACTGTCTACCAGTATTCCGGCGTACCAAATGCAGTATACGAAGGGATACTTACAGCCGACTCAAAGGGAAAGTACTTTCACTCCAACGTAAAGAACGCATACGCATTTGTAAAACTTTGATATGGGGCTCTGGCGAGTCAGGTTGCGGCGTCGGCGAGCGCCAACCGCCTGAGCCATGCGTCACAAAATCGGGTTGTCGTGAGGCGCTCGGGAGCTCTACGGGACGACCGTGTATCACTCTCAGTCAATCGTCGACGGCGGCTTCCCCGAATTGTCATATATGACCCGTGATACGCCGCTCTCCTCGTTCGTGAAGGCGCGGCGTCCTGTCACTCCGCGCCTGCTGCCGCCGCTCGCCTGGCCGCCTCGAACACCGCGCTGCGCTTACCGAGCTTATCGGCATCGCAGTAACGGCACAGCAGACCCGCGCCGCGACCGGTGGCCAACACCTTGGCGTCGCGCTTGCAGCGCTCGCAGGTATTGAAGCCGCGCCCGCCGACATCCAGCCACGGCGCGAACCAGCGACACTCGGTGTTGGGCAGCCTGGCGGCGAGCCACGCGTATTCTTCGAGCGGCAGATTGCCGCCGACATCCAGGGACTCGAGTGCCGTGAGCGCCGCGAGCGGGCGCAGACTCTTGACGTACTTGGTGTCGAGCGCGAGTGAACGCAGCCAATGCATGCGCGCGAAGGGTTCGAGCGCACCGACGTGCTGGCGCGTCCACATGCTGCCCGTCACCCACAGCGTCTCCAGCGACGTGAGTTGTTCGAGCGGCGTGAAGTCGTCGATGAGCTTGAAATTCTCGATGCTCAAAAAGCGCAGCCCGCCGAGCGTCGCGAACGGTTCGATAGAGGTGACACGCGTCGAGCTGCCTATCCACAGGTGACGGAGTTCACCCCACTCAATCGTCGCCGGCGGCTTGCCCGAGATGTCATACACGACCCGCGACACGCCACTCACTTCGTTGATGATGCGCCGTGAGCACAGGTCGAGAAAGTCATAGGGCAGGTGCGCCCAATGCGCGGTCATGAAGTCGATGGTCTCGACCGCGCGCAGCGCGATCACGTGCTCGTAGCGGCGCGCGTCGCCCTGCACGCCGACGGACTTGACCGGCAGGAACACCGCGAAGGCCTGGCTGACCTTGTTGTAGAGGTCGTGGCGATACAGCTCTTCGATGAAGATGGCGTCGGCGCGGCGCAGGGTTTCGGCGTATTCGCGCCGCACGTCGCCCAGGATGCGCACACCGAGACCGGGGCCGGGGAAGGGATGGCGATAGACCATCTCGCGTGGCAGGCCCAAGGCCATGCCGACCTGGCGCACTTCATCCTTGAACAGTTCGCGCAGAGGCTCGATGAGCTTCAGCTTCATCGTTTCCGGCAGGCCGCCGACGTTGTGGTGTGACTTGATCACATGGGCCTTGCCCGAGGCGGCGCCGGCCGACTCGATGACGTCGGGGTAGATGGTGCCCTGGGCGAGGAAGGCCACGCCTTCGATGGTGTTGGCCTCGGCGTCGAACACATCGATGAAGGTGCGGCCGATGATCTTGCGCTTGGCTTCCGGGTCTTCGACACCGGCCAGTGCGCCGAGGAACTGTTCCGACGCATCGACGCAACGCACGTCCACACCCATGTTGGCGGCGAAGGTCGCCATCACCTGCTCGGCTTCGTTCAACCGCAGCAAGCCGTTGTCGACGAACACGCAGGTGAGCTTGTCACCGATGGCGCGATGGAGCAGCGCCGCCACCACCGATGAATCGACACCGCCCGACAGGCCCAGCAGCACGCGCTGCTCGCCGACCAGCGCACGCGCACGCGCAATGCTGTCCTCGATGATGTTGGCCGGGTTCCACAAGGACGCGCAGCCGCAGATCTCGTGCACGAAGCGCGCGAGGATGGCCTGGCCCTGGTGGGTATGGGTGACCTCGGGGTGGAACTGCACGGCGTAGAAGCGCCTTGCCTCGTCGGCCATCGCGGCGATGGGCGCATTGTCACTGGAGCCGATGAGCTTGAAGCCGGGCGGCAGCTCGGTGACGTGGTCGCCGTGGCTCATCCACACGTCGAGCAGGCCATGGCCCTGGTCGTTGGTGTGATCCTGGATGTCGCGGAACAGCTCTGAATGGCCGCGCGCGCGCACCTGGGCGTAACCGAATTCCCGCTCCGGTGCGCGCTCGACCTTGCCGCCGAGCTGCACGGCCATGGTCTGCATGCCGTAGCAGATGCCGAGCACCGGCACACCGAGTTCGAACACGCCGGCCGGCGCGCGGAAGGTCTCGTTCTCGTAGACCGATTCCGGGCCGCCCGACAGGATCACGCCGCGCGGATTGAATGCGCGCACCGCCTCCATCGTCATGTCGAAGGGACGAATCTCGCAGTAGACCTGCGCTTCGCGGATGCGACGTGCGATGAGCTGGGTGTATTGCGCGCCGAAGTCGAGAATGAGGATGCGATCGGCGTGCAAATCGGCCACGGTGCCCGGCGTGCTGGACATGCTTTTCTTACTCATGGAGCGCCGCGCCACGCGCGACGGGGATCAATCGAGACGGTAATTGGGCGCTTCCTTGGTGATCTGCACGTCGTGGGCATGGCTTTCGCGCATGCCGGCGGCGGTCACCCGGAGGAACTTGGGCTTGCTGCGCAGCTCCGCCATGTTGCGGCAGCCGGTGTAGCCCATGGCGGCGCGCAGGCCGCCCAGCATCTGGTGCACGATGGCGGACAGCGGGCCCTTGTAGGGAACGCGGCCTTCGATGCCTTCCGGCACCAGCTTTTCGATTTCGCCGGCTTCCTGGAAGTAGCGGTCCGAGGAACCGTGGGTCTGGGCCATCGCGCCCAGCGAGCCCATGCCGCGGTAGGACTTGTAGGAGCGGCCCTGGAAGAGTTCGACGTCGCCGGGCGCTTCCTCGGCGCCGGCGAACAGGGAGCCGACCATGACGCTGTGGGCGCCGGTCGCGAGCACCTTGGCGATGTCGCCCGAATAGCGCACGCCGCCGTCGGAAATGAGCGGGATGCCGCGCTTGGCGAGGCGCTCGGCAACGCTCGAAACCGCCGTGATCTGCGGCACGCCGATGCCGGTGACGATGCGCGTGGTGCAGATGGAGCCCGGGCCGATGCCGACCTTGACCGCGTCGGCACCGGCGTCGACCAGTGCGTCGGCGGCGTCGCCGGTGGCGATGTTGCCGCCGATGATCTGAGCCTGGGGATAGTGCTGCTTGATCCAGCGCACCATGTCGAGCACGCCTTTCGAATGGCCGTGGGCGGTATCGACCACCAGCACGTCGGCGCCCGCCTCGACCAGCGCCGCGACACGCTCATGGGTGCCGGCGCCGGTGCCGACCGCCGCGCCGACGCGCAGGCGTTCCTGGGAATCCTTGCAGGCGTTGGGGTATTGCTCGGCCTTCTGGATGTCTTTCACGGTAATCATGCCGCGCAGCTCGAAGCGGTCGTTGACCACCAGCAGCTTTTCGATGCGGTGCTTGTGCAGCAGCGAAATGACCTCGTCCTTGGCGGCGTTCTCGCCCACCGTCACCAGCCGCTCGCGCGGCGTCATGATGGCGGTGACGGGGATGTTGAAGCGCTTCTCGAAACGCAGGTCGCGGCTGGTGACGATGCCCACCACCTGGTCCTTGTCGACCACCGGCACGCCGGAGATGCCCGAGGCGCGGGTCAGGGCCAGCACTTCGCCGATGGTGACCTCGGGGCTGACGGTGATCGGGTCGCGGATGACGCCGCTCTCGAATTTCTTCACGCGCCGCACCTGGGCGGCCTGCTCCTCAAGCGTCATGTTCTTGTGGATGATGCCCATGCCGCCTTCCTGGGCGAGGGCAATGGCCAGGCGCGACTCGGTGACGGTGTCCATGGCCGCCGACAGCAGCGGGATCTGGAGCTCGATGTCGCGGGTCAGCTGGGTCTTGAGTTCGACTTCGCGCGGAAGGATGTCCGAGTAGTCAGGAATGAGCAGGACATCGTCGAAAGTGAGGCCGTCGCCAACAACGCGCATGGGTGGGGTTCATCCCGTAAAATGCAGGCGGGGATTATAGGGGCTCAGGTATTAACGGTAAACGACGCAGCGGCGGCGCACGGGGGGTCCCGGCAGGGGAAGCCAACGGCGACGGCCGCAATGTATTCAGCGTTTCGCGCCTCAACGAGACCGCGCGAGCGCTGCTCGAGACCGGGCTCGGCAACGTGTGGGTCGAGGGCGAGGTGTCGAACCTCGCACGCCCGGCCTCGGGCCACGTCTACTTCTCGCTCAAGGACGCCGGCGCACAGGTGCGCTGCGCGATGTTCCGCACCCGCAACCGCGCGGTCGGCTTCGAAGCCCGCGACGGCATGAAGGTGGTGGCCTACGGCCGCGTCAGCCTCTATACGCCGCGCGGCGACTACCAGCTCATTGTCGAAGCCCTGGAAGCGGCCGGCGAAGGCCTGTTGCGCCTGCGCTTCGAGCAATTGAAGCGCAAGCTCAACGAGGAAGGCCTGTTCGATGCCGAGCGCAAGCGACCCCTGCCGCGCTGGCCGCGCGCGGTCGGCGTGGTGACCTCGGCCAGCGGCGCGGCGGTGCGCGACATCATCACCGTGCTGCGGCGGCGCTGCCCGGCGCTGCCCGTCATCATCTACCCGACGTCCGTGCAGGGCGAGGGCGCGGCCGCCGAGATCGCGGCCGCCATCGCCACTGCCAACCGCCGTGCCGAGTGCGACGTGCTGCTGGTCGGGCGCGGCGGCGGTTCGCTGGAAGACTTGTGGTCGTTCAACGAGGAAATCGTCGCGCGCGCCATCCATGCCTCGGCCATCCCGGTGGTAAGCGCGGTTGGTCATGAAGTCGATTTCACCATCGCCGACCTGGTCGCGGACCTGCGCGCCGCCACGCCCTCGGCGGCCGCCGAGCTGGTGTCGCCCGACATGCTGGAAATCGAGGCGCGCGTGCAGCGTGCGCGCCAGCGCCTGGTGCTGACCGTCTCGCAAAGCCTGAAACGACAAACCCGCGAACTCGAGCAGCTGCGACGGCGACTGGTGTCTCCGCGCCGCCGCCTGGAACTGCATTTCCAGCGCCTGGATGAACTGCTGGCGCGCTTGCCGACCGCGCTCACCACCCAGTTGTCGCTGAAGCGCAGCCAGCTGCGCGCGCTCGAAGCGCGGGTCGCCAGCCATTCGCCGCGCGCCAGGCTCGCGGCCCACCAGGGTGAACTGGAACATGCGCGCCATCGCCTGACGGCGGCCATGCGCCGCCAGCTCGAACTGCGCGAGGCGCGCCTTGCGCGCTGCGAACAGCTGCTGCGCGCGCTCGGACCGGGCGCGACGCTGGACCGGGGTTACGCCATCGTCACCGACAGCGAAGGCCGCGTGCTGCGCGATGCGCGTGATGTCGAAGCCGGCGCCACCGTCACCGCGCGCCTCGCGCGCGGCCGCTTCGACGCCGAGGTCACGCGCCGCGAACTCGGCGTCGACGGCGAGGACGGCGCCGCTCAGTCGTAGGCATAGCGGTACCACAGCGCACCGGCCGCTTCGTAGATCACGTACCAGCTGTCGGCGAGGCCTTGCAGGGTCGGCGCGAAATCGGCTGGCACGTAGTCGAGCTCGTGATCGCTGACGAAACCGACCGGCGCCGGGATGACGGTGAAGCCGGCGCGCTCGAACTGCGCCTGGGCGCGCTGCATGTGCATGGCGTGGGTGACGAGCACGATGGTCTGATAGGGCAGCGCCGCGCGGCTCATGCGCGCGTTCTCGGCGGTATTGCGACTGCCGCCCTCGATGGCCGCCACCGGCACGCCGAAATCCTCTTCCAGCGCGCGCTTCATGACCTCCGCCTCGGTGGCCGGAATGAAGCGTGAGCGGCCGCCGCTGACCGCCAAAGGCAGCTGCGTCAGGCGTTGCAGATGGGCGCCGTAACGCAGGCGCTCGAGGGTCAGGGGCCGCAGGTTGGCGCGGTTGGCGTACTCAGGAGCGTGACCATAGATACCACCGCCCAGCACCAGGATGGCCTCGGCATGGCGCGCGGCGAGCGTGGCGGGGTCGAGCGGCGGCGCGGTTTCGAAGGGCCGTGCGGTAACGGCGGCGAACAAGGGCATGCTCAACACCCAGGTCACGAGCGGCGCGAGCAACAGCAGCGTGAGGCCCAGGCGCCGCCAGCGGCGGTAGAAGGCGAGCCCCGCCAGGCCCACCAGCACCAGCAAACCGGGCGGCAGCACCAGGCACTTGATGAATGGATAAAGCGCCTCGCCGAGGCCCATCACGCGTGGCCGCTAGCCGTCGGAAGTGCGGGCGCTGGCCTGCAGGTCGGCGTGGTAGGACGAGCGCACCAGGGGTGCGCTGGCGACATTGGTGAAGCCGAGGCTGTCACCATAGGCTTTCAGTTCGTTGAACTCCTCGGGCGTGACGAAGCGCTCCACCGGCAGGTGCGAGCGGCTCGGCTGCAGGTATTGCCCGAGCGTCAGCATGTCGACGTCGTGGGCGCGCATGTCGCGCATCACCTGCCTGACTTCGTCGAGGGTCTCGCCTAGACCCAGCATCAGGCCCGACTTGGTCGGCACCGCGGGCACCGCCGCCTTGTAGCGCTGCATGAGTTGCAGCGACCAGGCGTAGTCGGAGCCCGGCCGCACTTTCAGATAGAGGCGCGGCACGGATTCGAGGTTGTGATTGAAGACGTCGGGCGGCGTGGCCTTGAGGATGTCCAAGGCGACGTCCATGCGGCCACGGAAATCCGGCACCAGCACTTCGATGCGGGTGGCCGGCGTGCGGGCGCGCACGGCGCTGATGCAGGCGGCGAAATGCGCGGCGCCGCCGTCGCGCAGGTCGTCGCGGTCGACCGAGGTGATGACGACGTACTTGAGACCCATGCGTTCCACGGCATTGGCGACGTGCTCGGGCTCGTCGGCGTCCAGCGGCTTGGGCCGGCCATGGGCAACGTCGCAGAACGGACAGCGGCGCGTGCACAGGTCGCCCATGATCATGAAAGTCGCCGTGCCGTGCGCGAAACATTCACCGAGGTTCGGGCAGGACGCGGCCTCGCACACCGTGTGCAGGCCTTCGGCGCGCAGCAGGGCTTTCAGTTCGACCACGCGCGGGTCGGTCGGCGCGCGCGCGCGCAGCCACGGCGGCTTGCGCGGCAGGGCGCCGGTGGTCGGCTCGACCTTGACCGGGATGCGCGCCACCTTGTCGGCGCCGCGTTGGGCGCGGCTGGGTTTGTCGGGGCTTTGGCTGTTCATGCTATTTGTCCAAGGGCGGCGAACCGCCCCCTGTAGGTGCGAATTCATTCGCACATGAGAACCGCACCACGGAAGCAAATGTGGGCACGTGTGAGTGCGAATGAATTCGCACCTACAGGGCTAGTGTCCACCCATTTGCAGTGACTCGCCACCGCGTCGGTGATTCAAACCTTGGCGCCTGGCCAATGCGCTTCGTCGTGCAGCACTTCTGGCGACGCGCCGCCATACAGGCAACGCGCGAGATGCGGAATGAAGCGTTCGAGTACCGCCCCACAGTCGAGACCGACGCCGAGATCCGCGAGGCGCGTGACCCTGAGCCCGGCATAGCCACAGGGGTTGATGCGCAGGAACGGCTCGAGGTCCAAGTCGACATTGAGCGCGAGGCCGTGATAGCTCATGCCGTTGCGCAGGCGCAGCCCCAGCGCCGCGAGCTTGGCGTCGGCCACGTACACGCCCGGCGCGCCGGCACGGCGCTCGGCGACGATGCCGAATTCGGCCACGACATCGATGACCGCCTGCTCCAGGCGCCGCACCAGTTCGCGCGGCCCGATGCCGAGCCGCTGCGTATCGAGCAGCACGTACACCACCACCTGCCCGGGCCCGTGGTAGGTCACCTGCCCGCCGCGGTCGCTGTGCACCACCGCGATGTCGCCCGCCATGAGGATGTGTTCCGGCTTGCCGCCGCGCCCCAGCGTGAACACCGGCGCATGCTGCACGCACCACAGCTCGTCGTCGCTCGCGGCGTCGCGCGCGCCGCTGAAGTCACGCATGGCTTGCCAGCAGGCGTGGTAATCGACCTCGCCGAATTCGCGCACCCTGAGCTTCATAACACCATGAGGATGCGTTCGTGGGTGGACAATTCCGTGTAGATGGCGTCGAGGTGGGTCTGGCTGCGGGCCTCGATGGTGATGGTCAGCGCGCGGTACTTGCCTTCGCGGCTGGGCCGCGCGCGCACCGCGCTGTCGTCGAGATCGGTGACATGCCGCCGGACTATCTCGAGCACCAGGGCATCGAAGTCGTGCGCCGCCAGTCCCATGATCTTGATCGGAAACTGGCAGGGAAATTCCAGCAGACTGTCATTGGTGGGCATGGCGCTAGCGTTCTCTCATGCAAGGCCGACGCGGCGGACGTGACGGCGGTTCAAGTGCGGCGGCCGGCGGCCGCTACGACCACGGACGGTGGTGTGGGTGACAATTGTTAACTTTCCTTAAGTCCGAACGGCGGGCGAAGTTCGAACATCGGCGACCTGCCTGCTCGGTGTACCATGACGCACAACAATTGTGCCTCATCAGCGATGGATGGCGCTGTGATTCTTTGGGGGGAATCACGGAATGGAAAATATACTGATCGCGCTCTACTACGTGGCGGCCATCGTCGTCATCGTGCTGCATTACATCGGCTGGCTGGCCGACCGCGGCCTGGAGTGGGTGGTGTACGTGATCGCGGTGCTGCTGTTCCCCATGCTGTATTTCGCCTACCTGCCCTGAGCCCGGCGCATGCGGCTCATGTCGCCAGCATGCGCGGCCGCTGATGCGCGATGAGCCGCGCGCAGCCGGCCTTGACCTCGTCCCACCCGCCTTTCACTTCCAGCACGTAGACCGCCGCGGTCGGAAAGCACTTGCCGTGATTGCCGAGCGCGCGGTCATCATCGACCAGGAACGCCAGGAACTCCTCCAGCCCGGGATTGTGCCCGAGCATCATCACCGATGACGGACCGCGCATGCGCCGCAATGCCTGGCGCAGGGTCGCGACGGAGGCATGGTAGAGCTCGTCCAGCCACTCGGTGCGTGCCTCAAGGTCGAGACCGGTGCTGTCGGCCATGAGTTCCAGGGTCTGGCGCGTTCGGCGCGACGGCGAACTCAGGATGGCGTCCGGCAGGTAGCCCGACGCCAGCAGCCACTGGCCCATCTGGCGCGCGTCGCGTATGCCTCGCTCCGCCAGCGGCCGCGCGAAGTCATCGCCTTCACCGCTCAACCAGTCGGACTTGGCGTGGCGCATCAGCACCAGGCGGGAAGTGTTGGCCATGTTGTCCCTCTTCGACGAACGTCCTTGAATGTGGGGCCGGCTGCCGGGCAGCGGCGGGGTCACTATCAAACCCGTCGGCGGCGCGCCATGCAAGGGCCGGCGCGACGCTCGGAGCGCGCGCGGCGCGTGCCGGCTTGCGCAGACCGCGGCGCTGCCTGGCGGCGCGTGGTGCGCGGCGGGAACGGCGCCGAACCGTGCTACATTCGCGACCCCATGCGCGGCCGAGTCGACGCCAGCCACACACCATGCCCGAAACGCCCCACGCCCTCGTCCTGTCCGATCTGCGCAAGGTCTATGGCAACGGCAACGAAGCCCTGCGCGGCATCGACCTGGTGGTCGAGGACGGCGACTTCTTCGCCCTGCTCGGCCCCAACGGCGCCGGCAAGTCCACCACCATAGGCATCGTCAGTTCGCTGGTGCGCAAGAGCAGCGGCCGTGTCGAGATCTTCGGCGTGGATATCGATCGGGATTTCTCGCTGGCCAAGTCCTACATCGGCATCGTGCCGCAGGAGATCAATTTCTCGCAGTTCGAAACGGTGCTGGAGATCCTGCTCAACCAGGCCGGCTATTACGGCATCCCGCGACGCACGGCGCTGCAACGCGCCGAGAAATACCTCTCGCAGCTGTCGCTGTGGGAGCGGCGCTTCGAGGTGTCGCGCAACCTTTCCGGCGGCATGAAGCGCCGGCTCATGATCGCCCGCGCGCTGGTGCACGAGCCGCGCCTGTTGATCCTCGACGAACCGACGGCCGGCGTCGACATCGAGATCCGACGCTCCATGTGGGAATTCCTGTCGCGCCTCAACCGCGACGGCACCACCATCATCCTCACCACCCACTACCTGGAGGAAGCCGAGCAGCTGTGTCGCAACATCGCCATCATCGATGGCGGGCAAATCGTCGAGAACTCGGCGATGCGCGAACTGCTGGGCAAGCTCAACAAGGAAACCTTCGTGCTGGACTGCGCGGAGGCGCTGCCGGCCGCGCCGCTGGTCGGCGATTTCATCATCCAGCGCGTCGACGACCATTGCCTGGAAGTGGAGTTGGAACGCGGCCGCAATCTCAACGAAGTGTTCGAGCGCCTGTCGGGCCAGGGCATCACCGTCACCAGCATGCGCAACAAGGCCAATCGCCTCGAGGAATTGTTCCTGCGCCTGGTGCAGGAGAACAGCAACAATGCGTGAGCACGCGCGCACCCGCAGCCTGGGCTGGCGCTTCTACAGCGTCGCCTTCACCACCATCCTCATCAAGGAAGTCAATCGCTTCGGGCGCATCTGGCTGCAGACCATCCTGCCGCCCGGCATCAGCATGGGACTGTATTTCGTGATCTTCGGCCATCTGATCGGGCCGCGTATCGGCCAGATGGGCGGCTTCAGCTACATGCAGTACATCGCCCCCGGCATCATCATGATGGCGGTCATCACCAACGCCTACGCCAATGTCACCTCGTCGTTCTTCGGCGCCAAGTTCCAGCGCCACATCGAGGAAATCCTGGTGGCGCCGGTGCCGAACGTGCTGATCCTGGCGGGCTACGTGTGCGGCGGCATCTGTCGCGGCCTGTGCGTGGCGGCGCTGGTGACGGTGGTGGCGTCGTTCTTCACCGATCTGACCGTGCATTCCTATGGCGTGACGTTCGCGGTGGTGCTGATGACCTCGGCGCTGTTCTCGCTGGGCGGCTTCATCAACGCGGTGTTCGCACGCAAGTTCGACGACATCTCGATCGTGCCGACCTTCGTGCTGACGCCACTCACCTACCTCGGCGGCGTGTTCTATTCCATCGACCTGTTGCCGGAATTCTGGCGTCACCTGTCACTGCTCAATCCCATCCTGTACATGGTCAACGCGTTTCGCTTCGGCATTCTCGGCGTCAGCGACATCGCGCTCGGCCAGGCCTTCGGCGTCATCGGCGCGTTCGTGGTACTGCTGACAGCGTGGAGCCTGTACCTGCTCGAGCGCGGGGTCGGGCTTCGGAGTTGAAGGGCGGGAACGCGCTTCATTTTGTGGGTCGGCCTTCAGTCTGACCCACAGCGAAACGCGAACATTCGACCCCAGCCCAGGGTTCGACGAACACGCCCCCCGAGTGACAAAATCGGCGCATCCAACCCCCGCGAGGACTGCGTCGATGTCGGCCACCGCCACCCAACTGACCGAGTGCACCGCCAGTGAACTGCTGGCGCTCTACCGCGCGCGTGAAGCCTCGCCGGTGGAAGTCACGCAGGCGGTGCTGAAACGCATCGAACAGTTGAACCCGGCGCTCAATGCCTACTGCCATCTCGCGCCCGACGACACGCTGGCGAGCGCGCGCGCCAGCGAAGCACGCTGGCAGGCCGGCGCGCCCTGCGGAGCGTTGGATGGCGTGCCGGTCTCGATCAAGGATCTCATCCTCACCCGCCATTGGCCGACCCTGCGCGGCAGCCGCGGCATTTCGCCGGACCAGGTGTGGGACGTCGACGCGCCGGTCACGGCCCGCCTGCGCGAGGCGGGCGCGGTGTTGCTCGGCAAGACCACCACGCCCGAATACGGCTGCAAGGGCGAGACCAACTCGCCGGCAACCGGTATCACGCGCAATCCGTGGAACACCGCCAAGACCAGCGGCGGCTCCTCGGGCGGCGCGGCGGCGGCGGTGGCAGCCGGCCTCGGCCCCCTCGCGGTCGGCACCGACGGCGCCGGCAGCGTGCGCATCCCGGCCGCGTTCTGCGGCAACTTCGGCCTGAAGCCGAGCTTCGGCCGGGTGCCGGCCTTTCCCCTGTCGCCGTTTGGCAGCGTCGCCCATCTCGGCCCGCATACGATGTCGGTGCGCGACGCGGCGCTGGCCATGAACGTCATGAAGCAAGGCGACGCGCGCGACTGGACGGCGCTGCCGCCTGACGGTCGCGACTACACCATCGGCTTGGAGGACGGCATACGCGGGCTGCGCATCGCGTGGTCGCCGACATTGGGCTACGTCGACAACGTGCATCCGGAAGTGGCGGCGGCCTGCGCGCGCGCGGTTGCCGAGTTGGAGAGCCTCGGCGCGCATGTCGAAGCGGTGGACCCGGGCTTCGACTGTCCGCTCGAGATCACCACCGGCCTGTGGTTCATCGGTTCATTGACGGTATGGAACGGCTTGAGCGAAGCGCAGCGCGCGGTGGCCGATGCGGATTTCGCCGCCCAGGCCGAACTCGGCAAGCGGTACTCGGCGCTCGACATCCAGGCGCTCAACCAGCGCCGCGGCCTGCTCGGCTCGCAACTGCGACAGTTCATGGAGCACTACGACCTCATCGTCACACCGACGCTGGCTATCCCGGCCTTCGACGCGCGCCCGCCGGCGCAGGAAGCGATGACGCCCGAGTCCATGCTCGGTTGGACGCCGTTCTCCTACCCGTTCAATCTCAGCCAACAGCCGGCCTGCACCATTCCCTGCGGCCTCACCGGCGACGGCCTGCCCATCGGCCTGCAGTTCGTCGGGCCGATGTTCGGCGATGCGCTGGTGCTGCGCGCGGCGCGCGCCTACGAGAGCCTGCATCCGATCCCGCGGCCGCGGGTCGGGGGTGTAGGCGCGAATCCATTCCCATGAATTGCGACGCGCCTGAATGTCAGACTGAAGTCTGACCCACAGGACGGTGGCCTTTAAATTGTGGGTCAGACTTCAGAAAGCTCTGAATCGATGCGCGAGCATGCTCGCGCGCTGGAGCGCAGCGAAATGGGGAGGGCGGCACGCGAGCAGGCAGTAGCTTATTCAGAGCTCGTCTTGGCCGCGCCGCCGGTCGCAATCTTTCACATCCGGCCCGCCCCCGACCCTTGATCCAGATCAGGCCACGCCGGGCCACCATCGGCGAACTTTGCCCGACTACCTAGCGAGGGAATCGAATTACATGAGCGTGTCATCCATTGCCAGCCGGTCCAAAGCCCAGAAGGCCGAACATTTCGACGTTCTGATCGTCGGCGCCGGCATTTCGGGCGTCGGCGGCGCCTACCATTTGTCCACCCAGTGTCCGGACCAAAGATTCGTGGTGCTGGAGGCGCTGGAAAACTTTGGCGGCACCTGGCTCATGCACCGCTATCCGGGCGTGCGTTCGGACAGCGATCTCTACACTTTCGGCTATCGCTTCAAGCCCTGGATCGGGCCGCCGATCGCGACCGCCGAAGAGATCCTGAAATACATGGGTGAAGTGATCGAGGACAACAACCTCGGCCAGCACATCCGTTACGGCCACAAGATCCTGTCGGCGAGCTGGTCGAGCCGCGACAGCCTGTGGACCATCGAAGCGGTGCGCACCGACACCAACCAGCAGCTCACCTTCACCGCCAATTTCCTGTGGATGTGCCAGGGCTACTACCGTCACGAGAAGGGCTATACCCCCGAGTGGCAGGGCATGGGCGACTTCAAGGGCAAGATTGTCCATCCGCAGACCTGGCCCAAGGATCTCGACTACAAGGGCAAGAAAGTCATCTGCATCGGCTCCGGCGCGACCACCGCGACCGTGGTGCCGGCCATCGCCGCCGACTGCGAGCACGTCACGGTGCTGCAGCGTTCACCGACCTATTTCATTCCCGGCCAGAACCAGAACACGCTCGCCGACCAGTTGCGCAAGCTCGAGATCAAGGAAGAGTGGATCCACGAAATCGTGCGTCGTCAGATCCTGATGGACCAGCGCGAATTCACGCGCCGTTCGGTGGAAGAGCCGGAAGTGGTGACGCAGGAACTGTTGAACGGCGTGCGCGCCTACCTGCCGGAGGAAACCGTCGCCGAGCATTTCACGCCGAAATACCGGCCGTGGCGTCAGCGCATCGCGTTCGTGCCCGATGGTGACATCTTCAAGGGTGTGGCCGCCGGCAAGGCCAGCGTCGTCACTGATGAAATCGAACGCTTCACCGAGAAAGGCATCCTCTTGAAATCGGGCCGTGAACTCGAGGCGGATATCATCCTGACCGCGACCGGCTTCAACCTGAGCATCCTCGGCGACATCGCCTTCACCATCGACGGCAAGCCACTCGACTTCGCCGACAGCGTGACCTATCACGGCATGATGTTCACCGGCGTGCCCAACATGCTGTGGATCTTCGGCTACTTCCGCGCCAGCTGGACGCTGCGCGTGGATCTGTTGTCGGACTTCCTGTGCCGCCTGTTGAAGCACATGAAGGCCAAGGGCGCGACCAAGGTCTCGGTGGCGCTGCGCCCCGAGGACCGTGACATGAAGCTCCTGCCGTGGATAGACACCGAGGACTTCAACCCCGGCTACATGCTGCGCGGCCTGGAGCTGTTGCCCAAGCGCGGCGACAAGCCGGAGTGGCAGCACACCCAGGACTACTGGCGTGAAAAGGACGCGGTGCCGGCCATCGATCTCGATGACCCGGTGTTCGTCTACGAAAGCGGTCCGGCCGACGAGCGCAAAGCCGAAGGCGCGAACTAGGGCGCGTCCCGTATCCCCTGCGATGGCGGCCTTACCCCGGGCGCCGCCATCGTACTTTTTTCCGCCTGCGCGTCAGCGCAGGCGGAATGCCTTGTAGAGCTGGAACTCGCGATAGGCGCGTGCGGCCAGCGGATACTCCCCCTTACCCACCGTCACGCCATCGATGCGCGTCACCGCCACCAGGTCGCGCGTGGTGCTGGTCAACCACACTTCATCGGCATCGGCGAGCGCGGCGACCGGCACCGCCACTTCTTCGACGGTGATGTCGTTACCGCGCAGGACGTCAATCAACAGTGCCCGCGACACGCCCGGCAGGATCTGCGCCGACAAGGGCGCGGTGCGGACGCAGCCGCCATGGACCACGAACACGTTGCTGGCCGAGCCTTCGGTGACGAAGCCATCGCGCACCAGCACGGCTTCGTAAGCGCCGGCGGCGATGGCCTGGTTGCGCAGCAGGACATTGGGCAGCAGCGACGTCGACTTGATGTCGCAGCGCTGCCAACGGTTGTCGGGCAACACCACCGCCTCGACTTCGGCCAGGCCGCCGCTGATGCTGAGCGGCCGGCTCATGGCGAACACGGTCGGCGCCACGCCACGCGGAAACGCATGATCGCGCTCGGCCACGCCGCGCGTGACCTGCACGTAGAGGCTCTGCTCGCCGCCGCCGTTGTCGTCGACCAGGCGTTGCAACACGGTTTGCCACTCGCGCGCGCCGAGCGGGTTGTCGAGCAGGATGGCGTTGAGGCTGTTGGTCAGACGCTCGAGATGTTCCTCGAGCGCAAAGATGCGCCCGCCGCTGGCGATGATGACTTCGTAGACCGCGTCACCGAAGATGAAGCCGCGATCCAACACCGATACGCGCGCCTCGCCCAGCGGCAGGTAGTCGCCATTGAGATAGCAGATGCGTCCGGCGCCGACGCTCATTTCAGCATCAGGCGCAGGTCGTCGTACAAGCGCGAGAACAGCGAACCTTGCGCCACGTCGGTGAGCGCCGCCAGCGGCAGCTCGGTAATCTCGTGTTCGTCGAGATTGAGCACCATCTTGCCCAGCACCTGGCCGGCCTCGAGCGGCGCCATGATCGGTTCGTCGAGCTTGGCCACGGCCTTCACGTCCTTGAATCGCCCGCGCGGCAGCGTCGCCCATACCGGTTGCATCGATCCCAGCGCGACCTTCTCCGCCGCGCCGCCCCACACCTGCGGCTCGGCGACGACCTGCTTGGCTTCATAGAGCTGCTTGGTCTCGAAGAAACGGTAGCCATAGTTGAGCAACGCGTAGCTGGCCTCGGTGCGCGCATCGTCGGAAGCGGTACCCATCACCGCCGAGATCACGCGCATGCCATCGCGCACTGCCGAGGAGATCAGGCAGTAGCCGGCCGACTCGGTGTGACCGGTCTTGATGCCGTCGACCGTCGCATCGCGCGTCAGCATGCGGTTGCGGTTGTGCTGACGGATGCCGTTGAAGCTGAATTCCTTGACCGAAGAGCGCTTGTATTCCTCGGGAAACTCGCGAATGAGAGCCGCCGACAGCTTGGCCATGTCACGCGCGGTGGTGTAGTTGTTGGGGTCGGGCAGGCCGGTGGCATCGGAGAAACTGGTGTTGGTCATGCCCAGCGCCTTGGCATGCTTGTTCATGAGGCCGACGAACACCTCCTCGCTGCCGGACACGTGCTCGGCCAGCGCCACGCTGGCGTCGTTACCGGACTGGATGACGATGCCGTTCAGGAGCATGTCCACCGACACCGTCTTGCCCACTTCGAGAAACATGCGCGAGCCTTCCATCTTCCAGGCTTTCTTGCTGATGGTGACCTGGTCGTCGAGATGGATGAGGCCTTCCTTCAAGGCATGGGAGGCGGCGTAGACGGTCATGATCTTGGTCAGGCTGGCGGGCTCCACGCGCTCGTCGGCGTTCTTCTCCGCCAGCACCGCGCCGGTGCGGAAGTCGGTCAGGATGTAGGACTTGGCGTCGATGGACGGCGCCGGCACGCTGGCCGACAGGCCGTTGACGGCGAAGCTTGCGCCGGGCCACGCCAAGCTCAACGCCAGCGTGAGCGCCAACAGCAGGCGCGCGGCAAATGCGGATCGGGAAAAGGATTTGGCGTAGTGCATCGTTCAGTTCGTGATGAAGTAGTGTTGAGTGATACCGAGCTTCTCGAGCGCGGTGACGGCGCTGTCGGCAACGTCGGTGGAGGGCAACGGCCCGATCTGCACGCGATAAAATACCTTGTTGTTGCTCTTGATTTCACGTATCTCGACGCGAGACGTGACGGCCTGGGCAAGCTCTCGGCTGAGTTTTTCGGCATTGCGCCGGTCGGCGTAGGCGCCCGCCTGCAAGTACATGCCGCTGGCCAGCGGCGGCGCAGGTGCGACGGGCGCCGGTGCAGCGGGTTTCGGCGCCGCGACGCGCGCCGGCGCGCCGGCCACCACCGCGGGCGCCGGGGCGGCGGGCACGCGGGCGGCGGATGAGGGCGCAGGTGACGACACCGCGGCCACGTCGCGCGCCGGCGCCGAGCTCACTTCACCGCGTGCATTGACCGCACGGATCTCGACGAAGGCCGTGCCCTTCGCCACCACGCCGAGCTTGAGCGCGGCGGCGTAAGACAAATCGATCACGCGGTTGTCCTTGAACGGTCCGCGATCGTTGACCTTGACGGTGGCGGTGCGGCCGTTGTCGAGATTGCGAATTTGCACGTAGGTCGGCAGCGGCAGCTGCTTGTGCGCGGCGGTCATGCGGTACATGTCGTAGACCTCGCCGCTCGAGGTGCGCCGCCCATGGAAAGGATTGCCGTACCACGAGGCAATGCCGCGCTCGGCGAAGCCCTCGGCGGTGCGCAGCGTGTAGTACCGCTTGCCGTTGACCACGTAGCTGTCGGGATTGCCATAGGCGCTGCGCGGCTCTTCGCCCGGCACCGCATTGGCGATGTCATCGGGGTTGAGGTCGCGCGGGCGGATGGTATCGAGGCCGCCGCAGGCGGACAGCGCCGCGCACAAGGCCGCGATGGCCAGCGGACGATACGCGGCGCGAGCCATCCGCCGCGCCTCGCGATCAGCTACCCGGTCCACCGTGCAGCTTGCGGATTTCCTCGGACAGTTGCGCGACCGCCATGGCGTACTTGACGCGCGGGTTGTAGCGGCTGATGACGTAAAAATTGGTATAGCCAATCCAGTATTCGTTGCCGTTCGCGCCTTCCAGCTCGAACAGCGCCGCTTCGTCCTCCGGATCGCCGCTACGCACCGGCATGATGCCGGCGGCGGTGAAGTCCGACAGGCGGAAACCCGGCTTGATGGTGGTCGTCAGGAACGCGCTCGGGTCGGCGCCGCCGAGGCGCGCCTTGGTGGTGACGGGGCCGGAACGCCGCCAGCCGTGTTCGTGCAGGTAATTGGCCACGCTGCCGATGGCATCGTCGGCGTCGTTCCAGATATTGCGCACGCCATCGCCATCGAAATCGACAGCCAGGCGGCGGTAGCTGTCGGGCATGAACTGCGGCATACCCATCGCGCCGGCATAGGAGCCGGTGGGCGACAAGGGGTCGAGATGCTCGTCGCGCGCCAGCAACAGGAACTGTTCGAGCTGGGTGCGGAAGAACGACGCGCGCGCGCTGTTATTGCCGGGGTAGTGGAAGGCCAGCGTCGACAGGGCGTCGATGACGCGGTAGCTGCCGACGTTGGCGCCGTAGGAGGTTTCGACGCCGATGATGGCGACGATCACTTCCGGCGCCACGCCGTAGGTCTCGGCGGCGCGCAGCACGGCGTGCTCGTTGGCGCGCCAGAACGCCGCGCCGTCGCGAATGCGCTTGTCGGTGATGAAGATCTCGCGGTACTGGAACCAGGGCTTGACCTTCTCGGCGGGCTTGGCAATCAGTTCGATGATGCGGTCGATGCGATTGACGCGCGTGAAAGTGCGCGTCAGGGCATCGGCATCGAAGCCATGCTTCTCGTTCATGGTGATGATGAAGCCACGCACCGCGGAGGTGTCGAGCGGCGCCGCCGGGGCGGCGCTGCCGGCGCCCAGCAAGATACACAGCAGTAGGAGTAAAAATCTTCGCATTCGACTGAGAAACGGACGCTAACTCTCAGGTTTCAGAAATAAATTTTCTATGCGTATGGATGGACATGAGGATACCGAAACTGACCAGGATAGTCACGAAAGACGTCCCGCCGTAGCTCACCATCGGCAGTGGCACACCCACCACCGGCAACGCGCCACTGACCATGCCCATGTTGACGAAGATGTAGATGAACAAGGTCATGGTCAGGCTGGCGGCGGTCAGGCGCCCGAACATGTCCTGCGCCTCCATGGCGATGCGCATGCCGCGCGCGAGAATCAAGGTGTAGGCCAGCAGCAGCACCACCACGCCGATGAGGCCGAACTCCTCGCAGTACACCGCGAAGATGAAATCGGTGGCGCGCTCGGGAAGGAACTCGAGATGGGACTGCGTGCCGTTCAACCAGCCCTTGCCGTACACACCGCCGGAGCCGACCGCGATGCTGGCCTGGATGATGTGATACCCGGTGCCGAGCGGGTCCTGCGAAGGATCGAGCAAGGTCAGCACGCGCTGGCGCTGGTATTCATGCATGGAGAACCATCCAAACGGCGCGGCGGCCAGTCCGAGCAAGAGACTGTTGCGCATGAAGCTCCAGCTGATGCCGCCGAAGAACAGCACGAACAGGCCCGACGTCGCGACCAGGATGGCGGTGCCGAGATCCGGCTGATCGGTGATGAGTCCGGCCGGCAACAACACCATCATCAGCGCCGCGACGGTGGTCTTCATCTGCGGCGGGAGCACCTTGTCGGCCATGAAGCCGGCCACCGTGAGCGGCACGGCGAGCTTCATGATCTCCGAGGGTTGAAAGCGAATCACGCCGAAATCCAGCCAGCGCGTCGCGCCGCGTCCCTGGCCGATGACCAACACCAGCATCAGCAGCAGGGTACCGATGACGTACAGCACCGGCGCCCAGCGCGCCAGGCGCCGCGGCGGCACCTGCGCGATGGTCACCATGCAGGTCAGCCCGAGCAGGATGCGCATGGCCTGCTTGATGACGACGTCGATGGACTGGTCGGCGGCGCTGTACAACACCACCAGGCCCAGCGCCGCCATCACCAGCACGCCGCCCAGCAGCGGCGCATCGATGTGCAGTCGGTAAAGCAGGCTCGGCGTTCTAATCATAATCAGGCTCGGGCGGGACGGCAGCGGCCGGCGCGGCGGCGTCACTGGCGGGCGAGGACGAATTGGCGGCAGGCGCGGCGTCGGTGCCGGCGGGCGCCTCATCGTGCGCATGGCCTTCGTTACCGATGCCGGCCGTGCTCGGCGCGTCGGCGCCGTTGTTGCTCGCCGGCGAATCCGTGCCGGAGGAATCCTTGCCCGCAGCGTCCTTGCCAGTCGAATCCTTGCCAGCCGAATCCTTGAAATAGTAATCGATCAGGCGACGCGCGATGGGCGCGGCCGTGCGGCTGCCGCCGCCACCGTGTTCCACCACCACCGCTATCGCTATCTGCGGTGCTTCGACCGGCGCGAAGGAAATGAACAGCGCGTGGTCCTGCAGGTGCTCGGGCACACCCGAGGTCTTGGCCTTCTCGCCCTGCGCGATGCCATACACCTGCGCCGTGCCGGTCTTGCCGGCGAAACGCACCGGCGCGCCAATGCCACTCTTGTGCGCGGTGCCGGTGGTGCCGTTCACGACCTCGTCCATGCCCTCGATGGCGGCATCCCAGTAGCGCGGATTGGCGAGATCCACATGCGGCCGGCGATAGACATCGGGACTCTGGGTAGCGTCCGTCACCGGGTCTTCGATCTGGCCGAGGAAGTGCGGAATCAGCGCTTCGCCGCGCGTCGCGACGATCGCGGTGGCATAGGCCAGTTGCAGGGGCGTGGCGAGCATGTAGCCCTGACCGATGCCGGCGATCAAGGTCTCGCCCGGGTACCAGGGTTGCTTGCGCGCGCGCTTCTTCCATTCGGGCGATGGCAACAGGCCCGTCGCTTCGCCGGGAATGTCGACGCCGGTAATGGTGCCGAGTCCGAACTTGGCCAGCATCTCGTGCATACGACGTATGCCCAAATCGTGGGCCAGCGTGTAGTAATAGACGTCGCAGGAATGGGCGATGGAAAACTTGAGATTCATGTTGCCGTGACCGGTGCGCAGCCAGTCGCGGTATTGGTGCGGATCGTTCGGCAGCGTGTACCAGCCCGAGCACCAGGTGGTCTTGTCGGCGCTGCGCACGCCGTATTGCAGGCCGGCCAACGCCACCAGCGGCTTGACCGTCGAGCCCGGCGGGTATTGGCCCTGCAAGGCACGGTTGAACAAGGGCCGGTTCGGAGACGTACTCAAGGATTGATACAGCGGGCGGCTGATGCCGTTGACGAAGGCGTTGGGGTCGTAGGCGGGCTTGCTGACGAAGGCCAGGATCGCGCCGGTGTTGGGGTCCAGCACCACGATCGCGCCGCGGTAGTTTTCCAGCGCGACAATCGCCTCGGCCTGCAGGCCGGCGTCCAGGGTGAGATAGATGTCGCTGCCCGGCACCGGTGGCGTACGTTCCACCACGCGCAGGATGCGGCCCTGGGCGTTGACCTCGACCTTCTGATAGCCCACACGTCCGTGCAGCACCTGTTCGCGGGATTTTTCCACGCCCATCTTGCCGATGTGGGTGGTGGCGGCGTAGTTCGACTGCTCGATGGTGGCGAGATCGTTTTCGCTGATGCGTCCGACATAGCCGAGCACGTGGGCAAACGCTTCGCCGTGCGGGTAATGGCGCGCGAGGCCGGCCTCGATGGTGAAGCCGGGAAAGCGAAACCGATTGACCGAGAAGGTCGCCAGTTCCTCGGGTGTCAGATCGCCCTTCAAAGTCACGCTCTCGAAGCGGCGCGCGAATTTGAGCTGCTTCTTGAACTGTTCGATGTCGTCGTCGGACAGGTTCAGCATGCCGCGCAGTTCGTGCAGCGCGCTGTCCATGTTGGCGACGTTCTCCGGCACCAGGGTCAGGGAAAACGACGGCCGGTTCTCCGCCAGCAAGGTGCCATCGCGGCTGTAGATCAAACCCCGCGGTGGCGGCAGGGGCAGGATTTTGAGCCGATTGTCGTGGGACAGCGTCGTGAAATGGTCGTGATTGATGACCTGCAGGAAGAACAGGCGCGCCAGCACCAGGGCCATCAGCACGCCCATGGTGAGGCCGGCGAACAGCACGCGATGGGTGAACAGGCGCCGCTCGCGGCCGGCGTCCTTGAGGGCCGGCAGACGTTTCATGCCGTCATGCGCGACGCGCCGTGCACCTGCGCCGGCACGCGCGACAGCGCGCGCGGGGCAACCACGGCGCCGCGCATCAGGCGACGCGCGCGCGACGCCTGACGTCGCGCAGCACGATGTAGACCCACGGCCACAACACGCCGGTGGTCACCGCGCCGAACAGGTAGCTGAAGCTGTACTTGACCGATCCGAGCAGGTTGTAGACCCACAGCATGGTGAGCAGGTACACGAACACGATGGAAGCGATGACCAGCGCTTGCTGCAACAGGCGGAACACGCGCAGGCGCTGGTGGTACTGCAGCACCATGTAGGCGACGAAAGCCAGGCCGAAAGCGTGCTGGCCGAGGATCGAGCCGTGCATGACGTCGAGAATGAGACCGATGACCCAGCCCGTGATGACACCCACGCGCTCCGGCAGGGCCATGCACCAGTAGACCAGCACCATCGCTATCCACGCCGGCCGCCACGGCAAGGCCCAGTCCGGCAGCGGCATGGCGGTCAGCATGAAAGCGGCGAGAAACGACAGGGCGATGACCCAGATGCGATGCGGTTTGTCCATGCGCTGCCGCCCTGCGCTATTCGGACGCGGAGATTCGCTCTTGTCCGATGTCGTGCGTCTGCGGGCCGACCAGCATCACTTCGCGCGAATGCCCGACCTTGGCGGTGGGCTCGACGACGATGGTGGAGAAGGCGTCGCCCGGTTTGACGCTGACCGCCTTGACGCGACCGACCGGGTAACCGGCGGGGAAGCGCCCGCCCAGGCCCGAGGTCACCACCAGGTCACCTTCCTTGATGTCGGCATTGATGGAGATGAACGAGAGATTGAGTTCGTCGGGCAGGTCGCCGCCGACCGCGATGGCGCGCAGGCCGGTACGATTGAGCAACACCGGCAGGGCGTGGCGCTGATCGGTGATGAGCAGCCCGGTACTGGAGAACATGCTGACGTTCGACACCTGGCCTATCACCCCGTAGGCGTCGAGCATCGGCTGACCGACGAACACGCCCTGGTTGGAGCCCTTGTCGAGCACGATCTGGCGCGCCGAGGGCGCGGTCTCGATGGCCAGCACGTCGGCCACCACCACCTGCTGCTCGAACGCCGAGGACGAATCGAGGAGCTTGCGCAGGCGCTGGTTCTCGCTTTCGAGCGCCGAGTATCGCTGCGACTTGACGCTCAACAGCGCGTTTTCCGCATGCAGCCTGGCGTTCTCCTCGACCAGCGCCTGGCGCGAACGCAGATCGTCCATCACGTCGGCCGCCGCCTGTACCGGCGCGTTGACGACGTATTGCAGGGGATAGACCACCACCGACAGCGCCGAGCGCAAGGACGAGAGATGGGTGTTGGCGTGGTCGATGGAAATGCACAGGAACGAGAGGATCGCGCACGCGGCGAAGCGCGCCGTGGGCGAGGGCGTATTGATGAACAGAGGTTTGATCGGCGTGTCCCCCGTCAGTCGTCTCGCGGATTCTACTCCAGTGCCAGCACCTCGGGTCCATGTTCTTCGATCATCTCCAGCACCCGGCCACCGCCGCGCGCGACGCAGGTCAAGGGATCTTCGGCGACGATCACCGGCAGACCGGTCTCTTCCATGAGCAGGCGATCGAGATCCTTCAGCAGCGCGCCACCGCCGGTCAGCACCATGCCGCGCTCGGCAACGTCGGAGCCGAGTTCCGGCGGGGTCTTTTCCAGCGCCGTCTTGACCGCCTCGACGATGCCGGCCAGGGGTTCCTGCAGGGCTTCGAGGATTTCGTTGCTGTTGAGCGTGAAGCTGCGCGGCAGGCCTTCAGCGAGGTTGCGGCCCTTGATCTCGATTTCACGCACTTCGTTGCCGGGATAGGCGCAGCCGATCTCGAACTTGATGCGCTCGGCGGTGGCGTCGCCGATCAGGCTGCCGTAGTTGCGGCGCACGTAGTTGATGATGGCGTCGTCGAAGCGGTCGCCGCCGATGCGCACCGAGGCGGAATAGACGATGCCGTTCAAGGAAATCACCGCCACCTCGGTGGTGCCGCCGCCGATGTCCAGCACCATCGAGCCGCTGGCGTCGCTGACCGGCATGCCGGCGCCGATGGCGGCCGACATCGGTTCCTCGATCAGATAGACTTCGCGGGCACCGGCGCCCTGCGCGGATTCCTTGATGGCGCGCCGTTCGACCTGGGTCGAACCGCAGGGCACGCACACCAGCACGCGCGGGCTGGGCTTGAACAACTGGTTGCCATGCACCTTGCGTATGAAGTGCTGCAACATTTTCTCGGTGATGGTGAAGTCGGCGATGACGCCGTCCTTCAAGGGGCGGATGGCTTCGATGTGGCCGGGCGTGCGGCCCAGCATGCGCTTGGCCTCGAGGCCGACGGCGGCGATGGCCTTGGCGCTGCTGGAATCGCGGCCGCGGCGGATAGCGACCACCGAGGGCTCGTTCAGCACTATGCCTTTGCCGCGGACGTAGATCAGGGTGTTGGCGGTTCCCAGGTCGATCGACAGATCGTTGGAAAACATTCCTCGCAGCATGCGAAGCATTAAATTCGAGCCTCTTCAAATTCAAAGGCATCCGGGTCGCGGCGACCAGCCGGATTGCGCGTATGTGGTGCAGGGTGGCGTGGGGCTACGCGGGTCGAGCGCAATGAGCCCGCCCTCGAGCGGCGCTGGGTAGGCCAGCCCCCTTCATCGCCGTATAAAATGGTCGGCTAATGTAACAGTGCGATTTACGAGTGGCAAGCGAGCCACATGATCAAACTTCTTTCTAATCAATCAAATAATTGAGACACCTTCATGGCGATCAGTAATGACGAAGTCAGCGCGATGGCGCGGCTGGCGCGCCTGGCCATAGCCCCCGACGACCTGCCCGGCTATGCCGAGCAGCTGTCCGGCATCCTGGCCTTCGTCGCGCGCATGGACGAGGTCGACACCCGCGCCGTCGAGCCGCTCGCCCACCCGCTGGACCTCGCGGCCCGTTTGCGGCCCGATGTGGTGACGGAGTCCGACCAGCGCGATTTGTTCCAGAGCATCGCCCCCGAGGTCGAACGCGGCCTGTACCTGGTACCCAAGGTGATCGAGTAGACCATGAGCGACAAGCTTCCCCGTAGCGTCGCGCGCCTGGCCCAGGGCCTGGCCGCCGGCGAATATTCCAGCGTCGAGCTGACCCGTCATTACCTCGACCGCATCGCGAGCCTCGACGGCCGCCTGAACAGCTTCATCACGGTGTGCGCCGAGCAGGCCCTGGCCGAGGCCGCCGCCGCCGATGCGCGCCGCGCGGCCGGCACGGCCGGGCCCTTGACTGGCATCCCCTATGCCAACAAGGACATCTTCTGTACACGCGGCGTCCGCACCAGCTGCGCCTCGCGCATGCTCGACAACTTCATCGCGCCCTACGACGCGACGGCGGTGGCGAAACTGCGCGCCGCGGGGCTCGTGATGCTGGGCAAAACCAACATGGACGAGTTCGCGATGGGCTCTTCCAATGAGAGCAGCTATTACGGGCCGGTCGCCAACCCCTGGGACCTCGGCCGCGTACCGGGCGGCTCCTCGGGCGGCTCGGCGGCCGCGGTCGCCGCCGGCCTCGCGCCGCTCGCCACCGGCACCGACACCGGCGGCTCAATCCGCCAGCCGGCGGCGTTCTGCGGTATCAGCGGCATCAAGCCCACCTACGGGCGGGTGTCGCGCTACGGCATGATTGCCTTCGCGTCCAGCCTCGACCAGGGCGGCCCCATGGGTCACAGCGCCGAGGACCTGGCCTTGATGCTGAACGCCATGGCCGGCTTCGACCGCCGCGATTCGACTTCCGTCGAGCGCGCCGACGAGGACTTCACGCGCCTGCTCGACGCGCCGGTCGCCGGCCTGCGCATCGGCTTGCCGCGCGAGTATTTCGACGACCAACTCGACGCCGGCATCCGCGCCTGCGTGGAAACGGCGGTCAAGGCGCTCGAGGCGCGCGGCGCCACGCTGCACGAGATCTCGCTGCCGCACATGTCGCTGGCGATCCCGGCCTATTACGTCATCGCCCCCGCCGAGTGCTCGTCCAACCTGTCGCGCTACGACGGCGCGCGCTTCGGCTATCGCTGCGCCGATCCGAAGGATCTCACCGATCTCTACTGCCGCTCGCGCGGCGAAGCCTTCGGCGCCGAGGTCAAGCGCCGCATCCTGGTCGGCACCTACGCCTTGTCGTCGGGCTATTACGACGCCTATTACCGCAAGGCCCAGCAGGTTCGCCGCCTGCTGCGCGATGATTTCCTCGACGCGTTCAACACGGTGGACGTGATCATCGGACCGACCACGCCGACCGTCGCCTACGCGGCCGGCGCGCACAGCAAGGATCCGGTCACGATGTATCTCGGCGACATCTACACGACCGCCGCCAATCTCGCCGGCCTGCCCAGCCTGTCGATTCCGGCCGGCTTCGTCGACGGCATGCCGGTAGGCATGCAGATGACCGCCACCCATTTCGACGAGGCGCGCCTGCTCGGACTGGCGCACCAATACCAACGCGACAGTGATTGGCACCTGCGCGCGCCCGCCGCTTTTACCTGAGGATTAGCCCATGCAATGGGAAACCGTCATCGGCCTGGAAATCCACGCCCAGCTCGCGACCCGCAGCAAGATCTTCTCTGGCGCCTCCACCGCCTACGGCGCCGAACCCAACACCCAGGCCTGCGCCATCGACCTCGGCCTGCCGGGCGTGCTGCCGGTCATCAATGAACAGGCCATCGCCATGGCGGTGCGCTTCGGTCTCGCCATCGACGCGCACATCACGCCGCGCTCGGTGTTCGCGCGCAAGAATTACTTCTATCCCGATCTGCCCAAGGGCTACCAGATCAGTCAATACGAAGCCCCGATAGTCGCGCAAGGTCGCATCACCATCGATGTCGACGGCCAGTCCAAAACCATCAACATCACGCGCGCGCATCTCGAGGAAGACGCCGGCAAATCGCTGCACGAGGATTTCCATGGCGCGAGCGGCATCGACCTGAACCGTGCCGGCACGCCGCTGCTGGAAATCGTGTCCGAGCCGGAGATGCGCAGCGCCGCCGAAGCGGCCGCCTACATGCGTGAGATCCATCGCCTGGTGCGTTATCTCGGCATCTGCGACGGCAACATGCAGGAAGGCAGTTTCCGTTGCGACGCCAACGTCTCGGTGCGACCCAAGGGCCAGGAAGCGTTCGGCACGCGCGCCGAGATCAAGAACCTGAACTCGTTCCGCTTCATCGAACGCGCGATCGAATTCGAAGTCGAGCGCCAGGTGGAGATCATCGAGAACGGCGGCAAGGTGGTGCAGGAAACGCGCCTCTACGATCCGGACAAGGACGAGACACGGCCACTGCGCAGCAAGGAAGATGCGCATGACTACCGGTACTTCCCCGATCCCGACCTGCTGCCGGTGACGGTCAGCGCCGAGGACATCGCCGCGATTCGCGCCAGCATGCCGGAACTGCCGCGCGCCAAGCTTGCGCGCTTCGTGGAAACGCTGGGCCTGTCGCCCGAAGAGGCGTCGACGCTCGCCAACGATCCCGACACCGCGAACTACTTCGAGCTCGCCATCGCCGCGCAGCCCGCGCAGGCCCGACAGGTGGCGAACTGGGTGAGCGGTGAATTATTCGGGGCGCTGAATCGCGACAACCTCGGCATCGCCGCGAGCCCGATCAAGCCCGCGCAACTGGGCCAGCTGGTTGAACGCATCGTGGACGGCACGCTGTCCGGCAAGCTCGCCAAGCAGGTGTTCGCGACGATGTGGGCGTCCGGTCGCGATGCCGATGACATCATTGCCGCCGAAGGCCTGCGCCAGGTGTCGGACACTCACCTGATCGAGGTAGCAGTGCGCGACATCCTCGAGCAGAATCCGGATCAGGTTGAACAGTTTCGTGCCGGCAAGGAAAAGGTGCTCGGCTTCCTGGTCGGCCAGGTCATGAAAAAGACCGGCGGCAAGGCCAATCCGGCGCTGGTCAATCAACTCATCAAGGCCGCTCTCGCCAACTGACGGCGGGCCAATCTCCGGCGCCGGTCGCAATGACCGGCGCCCGTCCGCGCGCTTCGTGACCCGCATCACCGGCCTGCCCGGTGGATTGCTATGTAGTTTGTATTTCAACGCTTAATATCGAACGCAACAGGTTCCCTGTCGTGTCATTTCGGCATTCGTTCGAACGCACTCACCCAACAATGATCATTCCAGAAGATCCAGATCCCACCTGAGGAGGGCTCTCATGCTGTCAGCATTAAACTCGAATTTGGACGCCGGCCAGGATGCCGCCAACCGCGTCGACACCAGTGTCTTGACCAACCTCGAGCTGCGCTTCGATCACAAGGTCGGCGTGCTTTGGAAATACATCGCGCAACATTCCACCCCGCACTTCTCCCATGCGCAACTCGACGACATCCGCACCGTGCAGAATGCGGTGCGCGATGGTCTCCTGCTGGCGCTGCCGAACTACGACGCCGCGAAATTGAAGTACCTGGTGTTCGGCTCGAAGGTGCCAGGCATCTTCAGTCTCGGCGGCGATCTGCGCCTGTTTCGAGATCTCATCGCGCGTCGCGATCGCCATGGCCTCGAACTGTATTCACGCAAGGCGACCGACGCGATTTTCCATCACGCCGCCAACACCGCCGATGTCATGACCTTCTCGCTGGTGCAAGGCACGGCGATGGGCGGCGGCTTCGAAGCAACGTTGGCCGGCAACGTGGTGGTGGCGGAGCGCGGTGCGCGGCTCGGCTTTCCGGAAGTGCTGTTTGGCCTGTTCCCCGGCATGGGCGCCTATACCCTGCTGCGGCGCCGGGTCGACTGCGCGACCGCCGAGAAGATCATCCTTGGCGCCAAGAACTATAGCGCCGAGGAGTTGCACACGATGGGCATCGTCGATGTGCTGTGCGAGCAAGGTGAGGGCGAGCACGCGGTGTATTCCTACATCTCGCGCCAGGCCCATCGTCCCGGCGTGCTGGCCTTCCGTCGCGCGCTCAACCGTGCGCGCGCCGTCGATCGCAAGGAGCTCTACGCGATCGCGGACGAATGGGTGGATACGGCCATGAACCTGCCGCACGAGAATCTGAAGCGCATCGATCGCCTGGTCGCGGGCCAGCGCAAGCTCGATCTCGTCAGCGCCGCGCCCAAGGTCACCATCAAGGTGTTGAACAAGGACTGAGCATGAAACGCGGCGTTGAGGGTGCGGCAGGAGGCCGCACCGTCAGCGCCACTCGATGACGATGCCACGCGCCGGCGTGGCATAGCGGCAGCGCAGCGGCGGCGTCAACCAGCGCCAGTCGCCATCGGCGAGGGTTTCGACCTGCGCCTTGTCACCGAGCGCGACGCGCAGCGGCTGCAAGGCCACCAGCAGGCCGTGAAAGCCGTATTCGACCTCGGTGTCGGCGTCGTCGAGTTCCAGCTGGTAGACGCGAAAGCGCTCCCCTTCCCAATCGAAGCGATGGCCTTGCGCGGCGAGCGGCGTCGCCACGACTTCAGGCGGCCGCGCCCGCGCCTCGGCGGCGACGAAGCGCACCACTTCATCGCCGACGTTGCGGATCTGATGCACCAGCGGCTCGGCGCGATGGGCGCGCGACACCGCCGCGCCACACACGCTGTGACGCGTGATCGGCGACTGACCGGGCAAGGTCTCGGCCACCGCCACGTTACCGATGGCGCAGTAGACGGTGTCCTGGCAATGGCGATGCCACAGCGTCAAG
The DNA here is from genome assembly GCA_016719885.1 of Pseudomonadota bacterium. Taxonomy (NCBI): domain Bacteria; kingdom Pseudomonadati; phylum Pseudomonadota; species Pseudomonadota bacterium. Next base: position 39,777 of record JADJYF010000017.1, read on the forward strand.
GCGCCGAGCGGAATGTTGACGGTGTAGACCAGCGCGTAGTCGTTGCTCCATTGCACGCGGTGCAAGGGCTCGTCGTAGACCTCGACGTAGTTGTCAGCGCTGCTGCCAGTGGTGGTCATGGTCGTGTCCTCCGGGATGCATGGCACTGCAGGTGCGAATTCATTCGCACCTACGCAGGATTCCTCAGGCCGCGGAGCGCGTCAGCAACAGGTTGACGGCCTTGAGCGTCATCACCACCACGCCATGCTGGTTCAGCACTTCGACGCTGGATGTCACCACGCCGCGATCGCCGCGCGAGCGCGAGCGTCGCGCGTCATCGACCGTGACGCGCACGCGCAGCACGTCGCCGGGTCGCACCGGCGCCAGCCAGCGCAGCTCATCGACGCCGGGCGAAGCCAGGCTCGCGACCGAGGACAGGTAGTGATCGACCAGCATGCGCATGGTCAGCGACGCGGTATGCCAGCCGCTGGCAATCAGCCCGCCGAACATCGAGTGCGCGGCGGCTTCACGGTCGACATGGAAGGACTGCGGGTCGTAGGCCTGGGCGAACGACACCAATTCCTGCTCGCTGACGACAGTCGCGCCGAACTCGAAGACCGCACCCGGGGTGTAGTCCTCGAAATAGCGCTGGTCAGCGGGAACGGCGAACTGCGTGATGGTCATGGCGGAAATGTAGCCGGGCCGATGACGACCGCGGGCGCGCGGCCGTCATCGCGGCGCCGCTCAGCGCTTGCTGGCCGGCACGTAGTCGCGGTGGGTGTAGCCGGTGTAGAGCTGGCGCGGGCGGCCGATGCGCTGCGCCGGGTCATCGATCATTTCCATCCACTGCGCCACCCAGCCGACCGTGCGCGCCAACGCGAACAACGCGGTGAACATGGTGGTCGGGAAGCCCATCGCCTTCAAGGTGATGCCGGAATAGAAATCGATGTTCGGGTAGAGCTTCTTCTCGATGAAGTATTCATCCGACAACGCAATCTTCTCGAGCTCCATGGCGACGTCGAGCAGCGGGTCGTCCTTGATGCCGAGTTCGCCCAGCACCTCGTGGCAGGTCTGCTGCATGACGCGCGCGCGCGGGTCGTAGTTCTTGTACACGCGATGACCGAAGCCCATCAGGCGGAAGGGGGCGTCCTTGGACTTGGCCTTCTTGATGTATTCCGGAATGCGGTCGACGGTGCCGATCTCGCGCAGCATGTTGAGCGCCGCTTCGTTGGCGCCGCCGTGCGCCGGCCCCCACAGGCAGGCGATGCCGGCCGCGATGCAGGCGAACGGATTGGCGCCCGAGGAGCTCGCCAGGCGCACGGTCGAGGTCGAGGCGTTCTGCTCATGGTCGGCATGCAGGATGAAGATGCGGTCCATGGCGCGCGCCAGCGTCGGGCTGACCTTGTACTCACCGGCCGGCACCGCGAAACACATGTGCAGGAAGTTGGCGGTGTAGTCGAGATCGTTGCGCGGATAGACGAAGGGCTGACCGACCGAATACTTGTAGGCCATGGCCGCGATGGTCGGCATCTTGGCGATCAGGCGACGGCTGGCGACCATGCGCTGGTAGGGATCGTTGATGTCGGTCGAGTCGTGATAGAAGGCCGACAGCGCGCCGACCACGCCGCACATCACCGCCATCGGGTGCGCGTCGCGGCGGAAGCCGGAGAACAGGTCGCGCAGCTGTTCGTGGATCATGGTGTGGTGAGTGATGGCATGTTCGAACTCGGCGAACTTGGCCTGGGTCGGCAGTTCGCCGTTCAACAAGAGGTAGGCCACCTCGAGGAAATTGCTCTGCTCGGCGAGCTGATCTATCGGGTAGCCGCGATACAGCAATACGCCTTCGTCGCCGTCGATATAGGTGATCTTCGATTCGCAGCTGGCGGTGGACGTGAAGCCCGGGTCATAGGTGAACTGTCCGGTCTGGGCGTAGAGCTTGGAGATGTCGATCACGCTCGGGCCCACGGTGCCCTCCATGATCGGGAAGGCATGCGTGCCGCCCAACGTGTCGAGCTTGGCGGTCGCGCCGGGCTGTTTGTTCTTGTCCGTGCTCATGAAATACGCCTCTTGGTTCGTTGATCTGGGTAGCCGGCCGACACCCGCGCTCCCCACGTTCGGAATGCGGACACTCTTCCGGCGTCCTGCACCCGTCGTCGCTGGCCGTTACAACCAGCGAATTTACAATAAACGGCCACTCCAGCGATAGACGGCCAGTGCGCTTGCCACGTGTCGCGGCCCCCTTCAATAGCGGCATGCGCGCGCCGGGATTGACTCGGAACGCTTTCCACGGCAGGCCGCGCACCATCACGCATGCACGGCGCGGAGGCGGTAGCCGAGACGCGGGAAATGCGTGACGATTTCGCCCATGCCGTCAACATGGTTGCGCAAGCTGATGCGCTCATCGTCGAGCGCGACCAGGCGACCCTGCGCCTGCGCCTGCTGATCGAAGGCCGCCACGCGCACCATCTCACCGAGCGCAATTCCCGTCGCCATGCACGCGCCGCTGGCCATGCACGGCAACGGTGCGCAGGCGGCGGCCGCCGACCAGGCATCGGCGGCGCGCATGGCGCGCCGATGTCCGTGACCGATAGCGGCGACGCGCGCCATCCAGGCTCGCGTCAGGGGCAGAGCGTCCAACAATTCGCTGCGGCCACCGACCGTTTCCAGGAACCACGGCGCGGCATAGATGGCGAAATCGGCGACGCAGGGCCGTGCGCCCAGCACGAAGGCCTGACCATCGGCGAGCAGATCTTCCAGCCAGCGCAACTGCGCTTCGAATTGCGGTCGATAATGGCGCGCGGCGGCCATCACCTGCGCGACATCGGGCCGCGGCTTGCCGTGCAAGGCGGCGCGGTCGGCGTGGAAAGCGGCCGGGAAGCGCGCCGCGTGTTCGCCGGTCACCGCCACCGCCAGCGGCCGGAACAACTGCTGCTCGGCCCAGCTCGTCAGCACTTCCGACAAAGCGCGGGCGCGCACGTCCTCGCGCGCCGGAAACAGGCTCGGTTCGGGCACGCGACGTTCCAGCTCCTCGGCAATGAGGCGCGTGTCGCAATAGACGTCGGCGCCGAGCTGCAGCGCCGGCGTGCGTCGATAGCCCGCGGTCAGCGGCGTGTACTCGGGCTTGGGTCCGTAGGATGGGATCTCGACCGAATGCCAGGCGAGCCGTTTCCAGCCCAGCATCAGCCGCACCTTCTCCGAAAAACTCGACTCGTCGTAGTGATGCAGGATGATGTCCATGGCGGCTCGCGGTGGTGACATGAGCCGCCAGTGTAGGCGCCCGCCACCGATGCGGAGAGTTTCGCATTCAAGCTTTACACGCGGCCGCCGAAAACGTTTGCACAAGCACTGGACCGGACGCCTGCAACGCGTTCGGGCGCCCCATTGGTCAGCCGTCCGCACGCCCGCGGCTACTCGAAAGGACCCGGCATGTTCAATCGCAAACCGAAAGCTTCCGTCGCCCCCGCAATTCAACAATGGCTGTCGGCGCTCGCTGCCGGCGAGCCTCTCCACGCCGCGCCGCTGGCGCCCTTGTGCGACGAGCCGCAGCTCGCCGAGCGCCTGGTCGCCGAGCTCAACCACCTGCAGCAGGCCGGCCACGAGAACGCTCACAACGCCTCGCGTGTGCGACTGTGGGGCGCCCATGCCGGCGTCGGCCTGTGGGATATCGAACTCAGCGCCGACGGCGTGGTGGGCGTCAACACGCCGGCCTACTGGTCGCCGGGCTTCCTCGCCCTGCTCGGCTATCACGATGCGCGCGAATTCCCGCCCGAACTCGGCAGCTGGACAGGCCGTCTGCATCCCGACGATGTCGATCGCACCTTCGCCAACTTCAACGCCCATATCCGCGATCGCAGCGGCATGACGCCGTTCGACATGGAATACCGTGCCCGCACCCGCAGCGGCGGCTATCGCTGGTTTCGCGGACGCGCCGGCACCGAGCGCGACGCGGCCGGCAACCCGATCCGCTGCTGCGGTTCAATAGTCGACATCGACGACGAGAAACAGAACGCGGTGGCCAAGCAGGACCAGGATGCGGCGTTCAACGCGCGCATCCATGAAGTCGGGGAAACGGTCGCGGCGATGGCGAACTCGATGCGCGGCTTCATCGGCAACCTGCACGCGAGCACCAGTGAATCGAGCGCCACCGCCGAAATCGGCATCGGTCACATCAACGATCTGCGCGGCCTGATCGAGGAAGTGGCGGCCAAGAACGACATGATCAATTCGCTGGTCACGCAGATCCAGGGCATCGCCGAACAGACCAACCTGCTGGCCTTGAATGCCGCGATCGAATCGGCGCGCGCGGGCGAAGCGGGACGTGGTTTCGCGGTGGTCGCCGACGAGGTGCGCAAGCTGGCGGGCAGCTCGCAGGCATCAGCCCAGGAGATCACCTCCATCGCCACCAGCGCTTCGCAGGCCACGCGCAGAACCGTCGAAATAGCGGCGCTGGTGATCGCCTCGGTCGACAACCTCAACAACAACATCGGCGCTTCGCAGCGGCTGCTGCAGCAGGCTCACGAAGTGCTGGACGCGCAGGATCGTGCCATCGCCTCAATCGGCTGAGGCGCGCGGCGCTCAGGCCTGGGCGCGCAGAAAATCCTCGAGCGCGGCGTTGAACGCCGCCGCGCACTCGAGATTGGCGAGATGCGCGCCGGGCAATTCCAGGTAGCGCGAACCCGCCACCCGTGCATGCATGTCCTGCATGGCCGCCACCGGCACCGCCGGATCGAGCGCGCCGGCCACGAACAGCGCCGGCACGCGCAGCGCCGCCAGGCGATCGCGGTAGGCCAGGCCCTTCAACGCTTCGCAACAGCCCATGTAGCCCGCCACCGGCGTGTCGAGAATCATGGCGCGTACCGGCGCGACCTCGGCCGCGCGCGTGGCCAGCATGTCGGCGGTGAACCAGCGCGCAATGGTAGCGTCCACCAGCGCCGCCATGCCCTGTTCACGGGCCATGGCAATGCGTTCGTCCCACATCGCGCCGCCGTCGGCCGGCGCCTGCGCCGTACAGCACGCGGCGCAGATGCTCGCCACCCGCTCCGCATGCTCGAGCGCGAGCCCCATGGCGGTCATGCCGCCCAGCGACAAGCCCACGAAGTGCACGCGCGGGATGGCGAGCGCATCGAGCACGGCAATCACGTCGCCACACAGGTCGGCAAAGTCATAGGGGCCGGGCGGCACCTCGCTGGCGCCATGGCCGCGCGTGTCGTAGCGGATCACGCGGTAGGCGCCGCGCAGCGCCGCCGCCTGCGGCGCCCACATGTCGAGATTCGAGGCCAGTGAATTGGAGAACATCACGACCGGCGCGTCGCGCGGCCCCTCGTCCAACACATTCAAACGCGTACCTGCGGTATTGATCAGCATGTTCACTCCATCGTCTCGCCGAGCGCGCGGTTCACCATCGGCATCACTTCGCGCGCCATGAGTTCCATGGAACGCCGCGACAGGGCGACGTCCTCCCAATCGTGGCCGGCATATACCAGGGTGCCAAACTCACCCACTTCGTCGCGCAGCGCGAGGATGCGTTCCGCCACCTGCGCCGGCGTGCCGCAGATCACCAGCGACTCCATGACGAAGTCGTGGGTGACGTCGGCGTCGGCCATGTCGGCGCGGTTCTTGAAAAGATCCGGGCGGCCATTGCCGATGAGCTTGCGCATGAGGCTGCGATAGTAGTTGCCATAGGGGCCGGCGGGGTTCATGGCGTAGGCACGCGCGGTCTTTTCATCGTCGGCGACGAAAATGCTCTTGGCCACCCGCCAGTCGCCGAAGTTGAACGGGCGTGCGGCGCCTGCCCAACCCTCGACGAGCTTGGCGCGATGACTCGCGACCCATACCGGCTGCAGGAAATTGGCCGAGATGATCGACCAGCCGCGCGCCGCCGCCTGCGCCACCGAATCGGCGAATGGCGACATCGACGCGACCATGATGGGCGGATGCGGACGCTGCAGCGGCGGCACGATGGCGCCCTGCCCGATCTCGAGATCCATGGTGCGGCGCGTGGAGATCTGCCAGAACTCGCCGTTCAGATCGTAGGGCGGCGTACCGCTCCAAATGGCCAGCACCTGTTCGATGGCCTCGGCGAACATCGCGCGCCGGTCCTTGTCGAGGTTGCCGAACACCTCGGCATCGGAACGCAGTCCGCCGGGGCTGATGCCGAAGATGAATCGCCCGGCCAGCATGTGATCGAGCATCGCGACCTGCGCGGCGACCGCCGCCGGATGCGCATTGGGCAGGTTGACCGTACCGCTGCCGAGCTTGATACGCCGCGTCTGGTAGGCGAGCGAGGCAAGGAAAATCAGGCACGAGGTGATGGTCTCGGCGCGGTCGGTGACGTGCTCGCCGCAGAACGCCTCGGCAAATCCCAGTTCATCGGCCAGCAGGAAAGCTGCGCGGTCTTCGTGCAAGGTCGCGCTGTAATCGCGTCCCGGCGGATGCAACGGCATGGTGAAATAACTGAGCTTCATGACACTCCCAGGACGCCATCCGGCGTCTGTCCTAGGTCGACAACGCAGACGTCAGTCCGAGCCCGGCTCAGACGTCTTCCATGACGAGTTCTATCACCGCCGCGCTGTCGGCGGCCAGGGCCGCCGGCAGCACCGCGTCGAAGGCCGCGTTGTCGGCGACACGCGCGCCGTACAGGCCGAAGGATTGCGCAAACGCCGCGAAGTCCGGATTGACCAGGTCGTTGGCAATGCGCCGGCCGGGGTAACGGCGGTCCTGGTGCATCTCGATGGTGCCGAACTTGCTGTTGTTGAACACCAGGATCAGCGGCTTGGCACCGTACTTGGCGGCGGTCGCGAGTTCCATGCCGGTCATGAGCATGCCGCCGTCGCCGACACAGCCCACCACGCGGCGCGCGGGTTCGGCCAGCGCCGCCGCGATCGCGGCCGGCACGCCCCAGCCCATCGCGCCGTTGATCGGCGCCAGCAGGCGTCCCGGTCGCGAATAGGCACGATAACGCTGCGGCCACAGCGTGAAGTTGCCGGCATCGACCGTGACGATGGCGTCGCTGGCCAGACGACGGTTCAAGGTCGCCATCACTTCGCCCGGATCGAGTCCGCCTTCGACCGTCGGCGGCTGACGCGCCGCCAGGCAGGCGTCGCGCAGGCGCTGACACCACTCGCCGCGCGCGTCACTGGCGGCAAGCGTGGTGGTGGCGAGCGCGCCGACGGTCTCGCCGATGTCGGCGCAGATGCCGAGCGTCGGCGGGTAGTTGCGGCCGATGTCCGCGGCGTTCGGGTAGATGTGTATCAACTCGCGCGCGCGCTGATCGCGGAACAGCGTGTAGCCGCGCGTGGTCGGCTCGTCGAGGCGCGCGCCGATCACCAGCACGCAGTCGGCTTCGGCGGCGAGCGCATACAGCTCGGCGTGGGCGCTCAGGCCCAGCGCGCCGGCATAGCACGCGTGCTCGTTGTCGAAGGCATCGTTGCGCCGCCACGCCACGCACACCGGCACGCGGTTGCGACGCGCGAACTGCTCGAGGTCGCGGCTCATGGCGTCACTGGTGACGCCGCCGCCGAAGATCACCAGCGGCCGCTCGGCCTCGTCGAGGCTGCGCTTGACCTGTTCGAGCTGGGCGGCGTCGAGGCCGCGGCGTTGGACCGGACGCGCCGGTTCGGGCGCGGCAAAGCTCGGCTCGCCGAGCACGTCTTCGGGTAGCGCCAACACCACCGGCCCCGGACGCCCGCTGCGTGCGATGTGGAAGGCGCGCGCCACCGCGCCCGGCAGCGCCTCGCCTATCGTCACCTGTTCGACATGCTTGGCGAAGGGCGCGAAGAAGGTCTCGTAATCGACTTCCTGGAAGGATTCACGGCCGAGATTGTCACGCGCCACCTGGCCGACGCACAGCAGCATGGGGATCGACGCCTGGCGTGCGACGTGCAGCGCAATCGAGGCATTGGCGGCGCCCGGCCCGCGCGTCACGAAGCACACGCCGGGCAGGCCGCTGAGCTGCGCGCTGGCGGCGGCCATGAAGGCCGCGCCGCTTTCGTGGCGACAGGTGATGAGCGGCAGGTGCTCGGGCACGTCGTACAGCGCATCGAGCACCGCCAGGAACGATTCCCCCGGCACGCAGAACAGGCGCGGCACGCCGTGTTCGATCAGCGCCTCGACCAGCAACTGGCCGCCGCTCAAACGTTCGCTCATGGCACCAGGATCGGAATGGTGTGCTTGGCGCGATCCTCGAGATGACGGTGCGCCGCGGGCGCTTCGTCGAAAGAGAAACGCTCGACCGGGTGCGGCCACACGATGCCGCGTTCCAGCGCGTCGAAGAAACGGCTGGTGGAGAGCTCGAGCTCGGCGCGCGTGCCGACGTAGTGGCCGAGATTGGGCCGCGTGAGATACAGCGAGCCGTGGCGCGACAAGGCCAGCACGTCGAGCGGATCGGGTTTGCCGGAAGCATTGCCGTAGGCAACCATCAGGCCGCGCGGGCGGATGCATTCAATCGACTTCATGAAGGTGTCGCGGCCGATGGAATCGTAGGCCACGTCCACGCCGCGCCCGCCGGTCAGCTCGCGCACCTGGGCGACGAAATCATCGGCGCCGTGCAGCAGCACGTGATCGGCGCCCGCTTCACGCGCCATCTCGAACTTGTTTTCCGCGCCGACCGTGGCGATGACGGTGGCGCCGAGATCCTTGGCCCACTGGCACACCATGAGGCCGGTGCCGCCGGTCGCGGCGTGCACGATCACGGTCTCGCCGGCTTTCAGCTCATGCAGGCGGAACAAGAGGTATTCGGCGGTCATGCCGCGCGTGAGACTTGCCGCCACCACGTCGTCGGCGATGGCGTCGGGCAGGTGCACTATCGACTGCGCTTTCATGACCCGCGCCTCGACATAGGACGGGCCGGCCGAGCCGTAGCCGATGCGGTCACCGACCTTGAAGCCTTGCACCTCCGGGCCGACCGCTTCGATGACGCCGGTCGCCTGGTCGCCGATGATGGCGGGCAGCTTGATGGGGTACAGGCCGCGCCGGAAATAGGTGTCGATGAAGTTGACGCCGATGCCGGTGTGCCTCACCAGCACTTCGCCGACGCCGGGTGTACGCAGCTCGACCTCCTCGACCACGAGGTTGTCGGGGCCGCCCAGTTCTCGAAGCACGATGGCACGTGTCACTCAACTCTCCCCTGCGTGGCGCGTTCGTTGGCAGTATACCCAAGCAGTCCAGGCTGCGAAGCGGCGGATTTGCGGCGCCCCGTCACCCTTCGGGCGCATCGCGCGCACTGCTAGAATCGCGCCCAGTCACCTACCGGCAAGGACCTCGCCCATGAGCCGTACCGCCGTCCGCATCTTCTTCAACTTCCGCAGCCCCTATTGCTACCTCGCGTCGCACACGCTGTTTGCACGGCTCGCGGCCTTCGACGTCGACATTCAATGGCGCTCGCTGGGAGGTTGGGACGGACGCTCGGCGCCGGAGCGGGCCAAGGTCAAGGTGCCACTCACGCGCCAGGACGTCGCGCGCTGGTGTCGACGCATGGGGGTGCCTTTCAATCCACCGCCGGTTTCGACCGACCCGACGCCGGCCGCACTGGTGGCGTTCGCCGCGGAAGAGGCCGGCCTCCTGCCGCGTTACGTGGAACGCGTGATGTGGCGCGAATGGGCCGAGGGCCAGGACATCGGCATGACGCCGGTGCTGGAAGGCGTGGCGGAAGACATCGGTCTCGGCGCCGACGCGGTACGCCGCGCGCTCGATGATTTCACCCATCTCGCGCGCCTGCAGGAAAACTGGCAGGAAGCGACGAGCCTCGGCGTAATTGGCGTGCCGACGTTCGTGGTGGGCGATCAGATCTTCTGGGGCAACGATCGCCTCGAGTTCCTGGAGGAACATCTCACCGAACTCGGCCTCGGCAAGCGCTGATCCGAACCGTGGCCGGCGCCGCTCAGGCGCGCAGCGCCGGCATCACCCGCTCGACGAACAAATCCAGCGACGCCATCTCGTCGCGGTGCGCGAGGTCGCCATAGGCCATCTGCGCGATCACGTAGTTGACGCCGGTCGCTTCGATCTGCGCGGCCAATTCGTCCGCCACCCGCGCGGGCGATCCGCACACCAGCATGCCCACCGCGCGCGCGGTCTCGAAGTTGTCCAACGAGCCAATCAGCGGCGCTTCGATGCCATGCTCGCGCCACAGCTTGATGAGCTTGCCGAACCAGTTGAGATAGGACGGGCGCGCGAGGCGCTCGGCCTCGGCGTCGCTGGGCGCCACCAGCACCATGCGATACATGCCGTTCAAGGGCGCCTGCACGCCGAAGCGCCCACGCAAGGGATCGTCCTTCAGGTTCGCGAACGCCTCGCGATAGGTGCTGACGGCGGTGCGAATCATCTCGACGTTGCCGAGCGCCGCGGTATGCATGCCGGCGCGCGCGGCTTCGGTCAGGCCTTCGACCGACATCGAGGCCGACCACATCGGCAACGGCTGCTGCAGCGGCGCCAACGGCAGCGGCACGTCATCGTAGTGAAAGAAGCGGCCGTGGAAAGTCAGGCGTTCGGCGCCGAGGCCGGCGCGCAACACCGCCAGCGCTTCGGCGGTGCGAGCCGCGGCGATATCGTCGCCGACGCCGTAGAAATTGAGTTCGATGGGCGAGATGGCGCGCCCCACGCCGACTTCCAGGCGCCCTTCGCTCAGTTGATCGAGCAATGCGATTTCGCCGAGCAGACGCAGCGGATCGTAGAGCGGCAGCAGGTAGACCAGCGGGCCCAAGCGCAGACGCGTGGTGGCCTGCGCGACCGCGGCGAGAAATACGCTGGGCGACGAAGCCATGCCCAGCGGCGTGCCGTGATGCTCGGCGAGATGATAGGCGCGAAAGCCACCGGCCTCGGCCTGGCGGATGAATTCGATGCGGTCCTTCAGCGTGCGCGCCGGCGCCTCGGGCTTGTGGTCGAGATGATCGAAAAGTCCAAACTGCATGCTCCCCCCTGGTCGCGCCATGCCGGCGCCGCGCTCACTCGTGGCGCTGCCGGTCGCGGCCGGGCAGCGCGTCTAGCGTACAACAGCGGGCAGCATGTGCGACGCGAGGCAAAGCCTCAAGCGGAACGGCGACGACGCAGGACTGCGAGGCCAGGCAGCAACAGGGCCAGCGTGCCGGGCTCGGGCACGTACTGCTCGCCCTCGATGGTGTCGTTGGCGCAGCTCATGGCCCAGTGCAAGGCCATGCTGTCGCCCTGGGCGAGCGCGGTGTTGGCGACATCGAAGTCGAAGCGCAGGTGGCGATTGCCGGCGGTGCTGTCCACCGACCACGTGCCCTGACCCAGCGCGTGCACGGTACGCGACGCGCGGTCGACGCCCACTTCCTGGCCGTCGCGAAAGATGGCGCCCGACAGGAAATCATTGCTGAGCAGCGCGTTGGCATCGTTGCTCGCGCCGGTCAGCGCGTACAGGGTGCCGCTGCCGCCGACGTCGGTCCAGCGGTCACGGTCGATGGAAAAGCCGTAGGTCCAGTGCGTGCCGGTGACGTTGTTGTCATTGAGATGGTGCGGGTCGTTGCCGAACGGCGTCCATTCGCTGGCGAGGAACAGGTCGCCATAGCCGATGCCCATCGCCACGCCATCCAGTCGGCTCGCCGCGCGCTGGGTGTATTGCGGATAGAGGAACTCGTCGGCATGACCGGCGAATGTCGTGTAGATCTTGACCGTGAGCTTGCTGCCGTTGCGCGAAATGCTCGCACCCTGCACGTCGAACACCGGTCCGCCGACGATGTCGCCATAGCCATGGTCATTACCGCCGTAGTAGGTGTCGTTGATGGGATAGGCCATGGCACTGGCGGTAAAGACCAGTGTGCTTGCGATGGCGGCGATGCGCAGACCCTGTGCCAGGCTGGGCATGATGTTCTCCTTGACGTTCGTGTGCCGTGGGCTGGTCGCGAAACGCCAGCCTCGTTGTGTGCGATGAACGTTGCAGGATGCGGGCCAAACGCCGTGACGGCGCGCGAAACCGCCGATTGCGGACTTGCGTCGCAAAAGCCCTCGGGAAAAATGTGAAGTGGCGCAGGGCGATGTCGCCGGCTGACGACGATGAGGCCGTGCAGGCGAGCTCGAGAGCGCCTGGGCGCGGGCATGCGCGCCCAGGCGCGTGAGTGATCAGTCTTTCAGGTAACCGAGCTGCGCGAGCATTTCCTCGCGGCTCATCTTGAGCTGTGGCGCCAGCATCACTTCCAGGCCGAGCTTGTCGCGCGGTTCGTCGCAGGTGAAGCCGTCGTCGTGGGTGACGGTCGCTTCGAACATCGCGCCGGACGGCGTGCGCACGTAGATGGAATCGAAATAGCCACGATTCTTCACGTCCGAGACATCGGTGTAGCCCATGCCTTCGAGATGCAGCTTGAGCTGGTCCTGCTCAGCGTGGCTGCCGACCTGGAACGCCATGTGATGCACCGTGCCCTCGCCGACGATCCAGGTGCCGGCCTTGCGCTCGGGCTGCACTTCGAAGTCGATGATGGTGCCGCTGCCGCCGTTGCCGAGCTGGTAGCGCAGAAGGTTGCGATCGGCGGCGACCCGCGTGCCGCCCCAGCCGAGCTGCATGAATTCTTCCATCGGCTCGGCGTCGCGCGTCGACACGCAAATCGAATGCGTGCCGCGGATCATGAGTTCCGCCGGCACCGGCCCCTTGCTGTGCGGCTTGCGCGCATCGTCCGCCACCGCGACCAGCGAGTAGTCGACGCCGCAGGGGTGCTGGAAGTCGAGATAGCGCTCACCGAAACGCTCGTTGTCGGTGACCTCGAAGCCGTGCGCGCCCAGGCGCTCGCGCCAGAAGTCGAGCGCCGCCGGCGGAATCGACAGGCTCACGTAGCTGATCTGGCCGCTGCCCTTGCGTCCCTTCACACCGGTGTGGGCGACCGGGAAGGTGGTGACCAGCGAGCTCTCCTCGCCGGCGTCGTTGCCGTAATAAAGGTGGTAGATGGGCGCCTCGCCGTCGTAGAAGGCGGTCTTCTTGACGCTCTTCAGGCCCAGCACCTTGGTGTGGAAATCGTAATCCTGCTGCGCACCGCCGGTGGCGATGGTGATGTGATGATGACGGGTGATGAAGCTGCCGGGCGTTGCTGACATGGGCGCTCTCCGTTCGTTTGAATGAGGATTCGTGACGGCTGCGCTTGCCGCGACCTGGCGCGCAATGGCACTCGAACGGCCGACTGCAAGGCCGCGCCAAGCTAGCACGCGCTTCTGGCCAGCGGCAAGGCAAGCCGCCCTGACGCCGGGCGCGGCGCCGCACCGCGCTGGGCGCGGCCCAAGGCCTCCCCTATGATGGAAAGCGGGACGGCGAGGAGCGCAGCGCATGATCAATCTCTACACCTGGTCGACACCGAACGGCCGCAAGGTCTCCATCCTGCTCGAGGAGCTGGGTTGGCCGTACACCGTGCACACGGTGGATATCACCAAGGGCGAGCAGTTCGCGCCGGACTTCCTCGCCATCAGCCCCAACAACAAGATCCCGGCCATCGTCGACGAGGAGAGCGGCTTCACGCTCATGGAGTCGGGCGCGATCCTCATCTACCTCGCCGAACGCGCCGATCGCCTGCTGCCGCGCGCGCCCCACGCACGCATGGCCACGCTCGAATGGCTGATGTGGCAGATGGGCGGTTTCGGCCCCATGCTCGGCCAGGCCCATCACTTCGTGCATTTCAACCCGGACAAATCCGACTACGCGCGCGAGCGCTACGCCAGCGAGGCGCAGCGCCTGTACGGCGTGCTCGATCGCCGGCTGGCGGCGCACGCCTACGTGGCCGGCGCGGACTACAGCATCGCCGACATCGCCATCTGGCCGTGGGTGGCGCGCTACGAGTGGCAGGCGGTGTCGCTGCACGACTTCCCGCACGTGCTGCGCTGGTACCGCGAGCTCGCGGCGCGGCCGGCGGTGATACGGGGCTACAGCGTGCCGACCGCCGCCACCATCCCCATGCCCTGAATAGGCATGCAGCGCCGTTCGTCCTGTCGCCAGCCGCGATGACCGCCAAGACCCTGCTCGTGACCGGCGCCACGGATGGCATCGGCTTCGAAACCGCGCGTGCGCTGCTCGGCGCTGGTCACACCGTGCTGGTGCATGGTCGTCACCGCCAGCGCGCCGAGGACGGCGTCGCGCGGCTCGCCGCGGCGGGCGGCGCGGCGCTGCCGGTATGGGGTGATTTCGCGCATCTCGCCGAAGTGCGGGAGCTGGCGACGCAGGTGCGCGCGCTGACGCCCAAACTCGACGTGCTGATCAACAACGCCGGGCTCTACGCCAAGACGCGCAGCATGACGGTCGACGGTTTCGAACTGACCATGGGCGTCAATCATTTCGCGCCGTTCCTGCTCACCCATCACCTGTTGCCGCTGCTCGGCGCGACGCCGGGCGCACGCATCGTCAACGTCAGTTCCATGACCCATGACGGCGCGGCGTTGGCGATGGACGATCTCGACCTCACGCGTGGCTGGAGTGCCTATGGCGCCTATGCGACGTCCAAGCTCGCCAACGTGTTGTTCACGCGCGCGCTGGCGGTGCGTCACGCCAGTGTCACGGCCAACGCCCTGCACCCCGGCGTCATCGGCACCAAGCTTTTGAAGTCGGCGTTTGCGATGCGCGGCGCGGCGCCGGCCGACGGTGCGCGCACCTCGGTGTTTCTTGCCACGTCTCCCACGCTGGCCACGGTCACCGGCGCCTATTTCGACGACTGCCGCCAACGCGACGCCGATCGTCGCGCGCGCGACAGCCGCTTGGTCGACGCATTGTGGAATGCATCGCAGGAACGCCTCGCGGCCTGGCTGTAGGTGCGAATTCATTCGCACACTGAAAGGCGCGCCGTGGCGTGTGCGAATGAATTCGCACCTACGGATATGGCGCGAACGGCGTTGAGCCCCCTGCCCGCCAAGACTTGCGACGACTTGGCGAAGTGCAGACAATCGAACGCGCCCCGGGGCTCGCGCCCTGCCCTATGCACCCAATCGAGGAATGATTCATGACCGCTTATGTCGTCGTTCACGCCACCGTGAAGAATGCCGAGAAACTCGCCGAATACGGCGCCGCCGCCGCGCCGACGGTGGCGAGCTTCGGCGGCGAATTCGTGTGCCGCGGTGCGAGCGAAGTGCTGTCGGGCGCCAACCCGCACGGCGTGATGGTGATCCTGAAATTCCCGGACCGCGCCACCGCCACCGCCTGGTACAACTCGCCCGCATACCAGGCCGCGATCCCGGCACGCACCGAAGGCATGGACAGCGTGTTCATCCTCGGCGGCGAATAGTCAGCGACGGTCGCGCCGCCATGCCTCTCGATCCCCAATGCCAGGCCCTGGTCGATGCCGCGGCGCGCAGCGGCTCGCCCTTCGACAGCAGCGATCCGCGCGCCGCACGGCGCGGCTACGATGCCGGCACGCTGGTCTATCGTCACGACACGCCGCCCTTGAACAGCGTCGCGAACGTGGTGTTCGCCGGCCCCACCGACAACATCAGGGTGCGCATCTATCGCCCACGGGGTGTCGCTGCACCGGCGCCGGCGCTGGTGTATTTCCACGGCGGCGGCTGGGTGGTCGGCAATCTCGAATCCCACGATCACCTGTGTCGCTACCTCGCGGCCCAGGCGCGCGTGGTGGTGGTGGCGGTCGATTACCGGCTCGCGCCCGAGCACAAGTTCCCGGCTGCCTTCGATGATTGCGTGGCTGCGGTGCGCTGGGTGGCGGCCAGCGCCGACGAACTCGGGGTCGACGCCAAACGCCTGGCGGTGGGCGGCGATTCCGCCGGCGGCAGCCTGGCGGCGGCCTGCGCGCTGGCGATCCGCGACGAGGCGTGGCCGATGCTGCGCCTGCAGCTGTTGCTCTACCCGTCGACCGATTTCACCGCCGACACCGCCTCGATGCGCGAAAACGCCAGCGGCTACCTGCTGACGCGCGACGCCATGGAGCAGTTCATCGACTGGTACCTGCCGACGCGCATCGCGCGCACCGATCCGCGCGCCTCACCGCAGCTCGCGCCCGATCATTCCGGCCTGCCGCCGGCGTGTATCCTCAGCGCCGAATTCGATCCGCTGCGCGATGAAGCGCACGTCTATGCCGACACCCTGGAACACGCCGGGGTGGCGGTGGAGCGCAAGTGTTACGCCGGCATGGTGCATGGATTCATGCGCATGGGCGGCCGCGTGGATCGCGCCTTGACCGCGCTCGACGACGCCGCCGCGGCGCTGCGCCGCGCGCTGTTGGTCGACGGCGGCTGAATCGCCATCGCGCCAGCAAGGTCCGCGAGGCTCGAGACATGACGGCATCAGGTTCGGGCAAGGGCCGGGTCATCATCATCGGCGGATCGATGGCCGGCCTGTTCGCGGCCGTGACCCTGCGCAGCCTGGGCTGGCAGGCCGACATCTACGAACGCGCCGGCGAAGCGCTGGCCAACCGCGGCGCAGGCATCGCCACCCATGACGAGCTCTACGCCGCGGTGCGCGATGCGGGCATCGATCTGCGCGAAGAAATGGGGGTGCGCTCCAAGGGCCGCATCATGTTCGACCGCGACGGCGCGCTGCTCGGCAGCCACGACCTGCCGCAGATCATGACCTCGTGGGGACTCATCTATCGATTCCTGCGCGCACAGGTCGACGATGCCCACTACCACAACGGTCATACGCTGTGCGGCATCGAGCAGCGCGGTGAACGCGTGGTGGCGGTGTTCGACAACGGCGTGCGCGTCGAAGCCGATTGGCTGCTGGGCGCGGACGGCACGCGTTCCAGCGTGCGCGGCATCGTCGCGCCCGAGGCGCCGGCGCAATACTGCGGTTATTTCGGCTGGCGCGGACTCATCGACGAAGCGCTGGTAGCGCCGGCAGTGCTGGCGCAGTTCGATCAGCGCATGGCCTTCGCCATGGCGCCGGGCGGGCATTGGCTGGGCTACCTGGTGGCCGGCCCCGACGATGCCCTGGAACCCGGCCGGCGCTGGTACAACTGGGGTTGGTATCGCACCGCCAGCGCCGCGACGCTGCGCGACCACCTGACCGACGCCGGCGGTCGCCACCATGAAAATGGCATCCCGCACGATCTCATCCGCGCCGAATTGATCAGCGCCATGCGCGCTGAAGCGCACGCCTGGCTGCCGCCACAGGTGCAAACGGTGATCGATGCCACCGCGCGGCCGTTCCTGCAGGGCATGTACGACTTCTGCGCGCCGCGTTTCCTGTACGACCGCGTTGCACTGCTCGGCGACGCGGCCGCCACCGCGCGCCCCCATTGCGGCATGGGCGTGTCGAAAGCGGCGGTCGATGCCGCGACCTTCGCCCGCGCGCTCGACCAGGGCGGCGACGCGCTCGCGGCGTGGCAGGATGCGCGTCTCGCCTATGCGCGCGCGACCGTGGCCTGGAGTCGCGATCTCGGCAGCTACATCGGCCCGCAGCCCGACGACGCCGCGCATCGCGCCAAGGCCTTGCACCATCAGCGGCCGGCGGTGCTGCTGGGCGCCACCGCCGCCAGCGACTATCGGCGTTACGTCTACCGGTAACCAGTTCGGCGGCAGGCACGGGGCTATACTGACGGCCACAGTCTCCACCCTTTTTCCCACCCTCGGAGAAGCGATTCATGGCAAATGTTGAACTGACCGCAGCCGACGGCTTCAAGCTCGGCGCCTATGTCGCCAAGCCCAAGGGCGATGCCCAGGGAGGCGTGGTGGTCATCCAGGAAATCTTCGGCGTCAATCACCACGTCCGCGCCGTGGTCGACGGCTATGCGGCGGCCGGCTATGTCGCCATCGCCCCGCAGATCTTCGACCGCGTCGAACGCAACGTCGAACTCGGTTACACCGAACAACCCGATTTCGATAAGGGCCTGCGCATCGCCTTTCAGGATCTCAAGATTGCCGACACCCTGCTCGACCTGCAGGCCGCCATCGACCATGTAGCCAAGTTCGGCCGTGTCGGCGTGGTGGGCTATTGCTTCGGCGGATTGTTGACCTGGCTGTCGGCCTGCGCACTGGACAAGGTCGCGGTGGCGTCCTGCTACTACGGCGGCGGCACCGCCAAGGAAGCCCAACGCCGGCCGCGCTGCCCGGTGATGATGCATTTCGGCGAAAAGGACAAGCACATCCCCATGAGCGATGTCGAGACCATTCGCCGCGCGCAGCCCGATGTGCAGATCTTCGTCTACGACGCCGACCACGGCTTCAACTGCGATGAACGCGCCAGCTACGACGAAACCAGCGCCTCGATCGCGCTCGATCGCACGCTGAACTTCTTCGAGAAGCACATGAACTTCGATCCCGATTCGACGGTGGTGATGCCGCGCTGAGCGGCAACGGGCGCGAAACTTGGTCAGGCTTAGGCCGATTCATCGCACTCGCGCCGCACGGCGCAAAATGCAGCAACCTGACCCACAACGACGAGCCTGCAAGTCCGCCTCACGGCGCGCGCAGGAACCTGAACGTCAAGGGATAACGAAAGCGGTGCCCGGCGCGCGCCTGGGTGGCCGCCTCGATGCTCATCACCACCTGCATCAACAGCACCAGCGGCAGCATCAGCAAGCCGATGAGGGCCATGCTCAAGGTGAACGCGATCAGCAGGTAGACCAGTATCGAGAGCTGGAAGTTGAGCGCTTCGCGGCCGTGCTCCTCGACGAACGGCGACGCGCTGCGCACGCGCAGCCAGTGCACCGCCATCACCACCAGGTGCGCAAGCGGCAGCGGGTAGGCCAGCAGGCCGAGCAGGTGAGCGCGGCGCGCGAGACGGCGATCGTCGGGTGCGACCACCGACTGCGGCGCCGGCGGCGCCGGGTTGCCGAGCAGCGTAAGCACGCCGGCCACCGCCGCTATCCAGCCCGCCAGCAGCATGAACACGCCGAACGTCACCCCCACCGCGTAGTCACCGATGTCGTCGTTGATGGTCACTTCGGCCTTGTCCAGCGCGGCGCCGTCATCGCGCTGCGCGGCGAGCGTCACATCGAGCACGATGCGGCCATCGGCGGGCGCCGCGAATTTCGCAAAGTCGTAATGCAGACTCAGATGGCCGTCACCGGCCTTGGCGATGCGCGCATGTTGATGCCGCGCGGCGCCTCTCGCGGTGTTGCGTGTTTCTTCCAGCAGCACGCGGCCGGCGCTGTCGCGCACGCGGATCGTGGCCGGCACCGCGGCCGCGCTGGACGTCGAGGCCTGCTCGCTCGCCTTCAGCGCGATCAGCAAGGCCACGCGCGCATGGCGCCGCGGTTCGACTTCGACCGTCACCGCTTGCAGGGGCGCCGCGGGCGACACGGGCAGCACGCGCGGCGCCTGCCCCTGCCAGGTGTGCCAGGCGGCCTTGCCGAGCGGCGCGCAGCTGCCGATGACACACAGGATGCCGGCAACGGCGGCGATGAGGGCTTTACGGTTCATACGGGCGAGGGCGGCATTCATGGCGCGGCATTGTAGGGGATAAGTCGCGCACGGCACGCGGTCGACGCGCGTTGTGCATTCGCGCATCATTTGCCGCCAGACGGCGCGGCGTGCAGCGCGCCACGTTTCCATCCCGTGCGCACCCGGGCGACCGTGCCACGCTGTTTCGCGCTTGCCTCACACCATGACCAACACCTCATCATCGACCCACGACGCACGCGGCTGGTGGGAGCGCAATGTGCTCGCGCTCGGCCGCGAGATGCGCTTGTCCTACCTGCCGCCGCTGATGGTGTACGTGGCGGCCGGCATCTCCGGCCTGACCGGCATCGTCGGCACGTTCTTCGTCAAGAGCTACCTTGGCCTGTCGGCGGAATTTCTCGCCGCGCTCGGCTTCTGGGCCGGCCTGCCGTGGGCGCTCAAGATGCCGCTCGGCCACCTGGTCGATCTCATGTGGAAATGGAAAGGCCTGCTGGTGGTGCTGGGCGCGGCGCTGATCGCGACCAGTCTCGGCATCATGATTGGCCTGCTGTCCGCGCCCGACGCCATGCGCGCGGTGATGCCGGCCGAGGCCTGGTACGTGTTGACGGCGCTGCTGGCGCCCATCGGCTATGTCATTCAGGACGTGGTGGCCGATGCCATGACGGTCGAGGCCGTGCCACGCGTCGATGCCGATGGCCGTAGTCTGCCCAACGAGCAGCGCACGCTCATGCACACCACCATGCAGACCCTCGGCCGTGTCGCCATCATCGGTGGCGGCGTGCTGGTGTCATTGGTCAACGTGGTGCTGCTGGCGGGCGTCGAAAGCCTGCCGCCCGACGGCAAACTCGCCGCCTACCTGCGCATCTACGAATACGCCATGCTGATCCCCTTGGTGTCGGTGCTGGGCGTGGCGCTCGCCGGCCGCATTCGCCGGCGCGATGAAAAGCGATTGGCGGCGCGCGGCTTCAGCGCCGCGCAGATCGACAACCTCATGAGCGTGCACGGCGAACGCCCCGAGGTGAACTGGTCGATACTGCTCGGCGGTCTCGGCTTCGCCTGCGTGTCGCTGACGGTCGGCCTGCTGGGCGTACCGGGTGCGCAGGAGATCGTGTTCGGCGCTTCGCTCAGCATCGTGCTGTTCCTGATGTGGCGCCTGTTGGGCGCGCTCGACGCCGATGCGCGCGCCACCCTGGTCGGCACCGCGGTGGTGATCTTCGTGTTCCGCGCCATGCCCGGCCCGGGCCCGGGTTCGACCTGGTGGATGATCGACCAGCTGCACTTCGATGAATCCTTCCTGGCGCGGCTGTCGGCCATCGCCAGCGTGCTGACCCTGGCCGGCCTGTTCCTGTTCCGGCGTTTCATGGCCGAGCGCCCGATCACACGCATCGTCGCCTTCCTCACCGTCGCCGGCACCGTGTTGTCGCTGCCGGTGCTCGGCATGTACCACGGCCTGCACGAATGGACCGCCGCGCATACCGGCGGCGTGGTCGACGCGCGTTTCATCGCGCTGGTCGACACCGCGCTGGAATCGCCGCTCGGCCAGATCTCGATGGTGCCGATGCTGGCCTGGATCGCGCGCTCCGCGCCGGACAATCTCAAGGCCACCTATTTCGCGGTGATGGCGTCGTTCACCAATCTCGCGCTGTCCGCCTCGCAGCTCGGCACCAAGTATCTCAACCAGGTGTTCGAAGTCACCCGCGAAGTGACCGACCCCAAGACCCACGTGGTGAGCGTGCCGGCCGACTACAGCCAGCTCGGCGATTTGTTGCTGACCTGCACCTTGATTGGTCTCGTGGTGCCGCTGGCGGCGATCGTGCTGGTGCGGCTGCTGGCACTGAAGAGCGCATGAGCATGCCGACCGGGGTTGGGCACAGGAAGACCAGACTGGCGTCGGACGCGCGGAGAGTGCCTGGATTCGTGGGTCAGACTTCAGTCTGACATCTCACGCACACCCAACACGATGTGCCGCTGGCGCAGGTCTTCGAGGATCTCCTTTCCCGCGCGCAGGAATGGTTCATCGCAGTCCCGACCCATCTCGGCGGCCAAGGCCTCGAGCACCTGCGCGCCGCGGCCGTGCTCCGCGCCATCCAACATTTCCAGCAGGCGCGCCGTCAGCGCGTTCAACTCGAGATATCCGACGCGGTCGTCGAGGTCACGCCAGGCGACGAGATAGGTTGGCGCTTCATTGCCCGGCGTTTCGTCGCGATAGCGGTGCACCGGGAACTCGTAGCGCAGCATCCACAGCAGCGGGTTCAACACCGGCAGGCCGTCGAGCAGGAGGCCGTCGCGCTCGATGCCATCGAGCGTGATCTCGGTGCTGTCTATCGACAGCGCATAGTCCACCCATTCCCAGTGGGCGAGTTCCAGCAGGTAGGGCGGGTCCGCGGGTGACGGGCGCGTTGTTCGAGAAACCTCAGGAATTCGCGCGGCATGGATTGGAACAAGGGGTCGTGCATGTCGTGATCGCGAAAGAATTGGCGTGCGAGGCGATGCCACAGGCAGGCGTCGAGCCGCGACTTCAGCACCGGGAACATGTTGCCCATCACGCGCTCGACATTGCCGAACACGAGTTCGGCGTAGAGCCGCATGCGCTCCAGCGGTATCGCGGCGGGCGGCGTGGCGTGCTCGGGGTCACGCACGTAGCCGGTGAAGGCGCGCTGGAAGGCCACCAGGCCGGGCGCGTCGCAGCCCTGGTGTATCGACTCAGACATGGGCGAACCTCCGCATGCGCGGTGCGCGGTGATGGGCCTGGGCGGCCGCGATGATCTCCACTTCCTTGACCGCCTCGGCAAGCGGCGGTATGTCGAAATCGCGCTCGAGCAAGGTCGGGAACACGCCGTGCTCGGCATAGGCGAGCTCGAGCAGTTGCCATACCGGTTCGATGACATCGGCGCCGTGGGTGTCGATGCGCAGATGTTCCGATTCGTAATGATGGCCGGCGACGTGCGCATAGACGATGCGCTCACCCGGCACCGCGCGCACGAAGGCCGCGGCATCGTAGCCATGGTTGATGCTGTTGACGTAGATGTTGTTGAGGTCGAGATGCAGCAGGCAATCGGCTTCGCTGAGCACCGCGTTCAGGAATTCGATTTCCGTAAGATCGGTGGCGGGCTGCGCGTAGTAAGACACGTTTTCCACCGCCATGCGCATGCCGAGCATGTCCTGCGCCTGGCGTATGCGCGCCGCCACGTGGCGCACGGTCTCCTGCGTGAAGGGCAAGGGCATGAGGTCGTACAGATGCGCGTGGTCGCCGCAGTAGCTCAGGTGTTCCGAGTAGCAGCGCGCGCCGACCTCGGCCAGGAAGCCGCGCAGGCGGCCGAGAAACGCCGCGTCCAGCGGCGCGTGGCCACCGAGATTCAGTGCCAGGCCGTGGCATACCAGCGGTACACGCTCGGCCAGCGCGCGGAACTTGCGGCCGCCGGCGCCGCCGACGTCCATCCAGTTTTCCGGCGCCACCTCCATGAAGTCGATGGTGGACGGCACGGCGTCCAGCAAATCGTCGAAATGCACGCGTCGCAAACCGAGACCCGCACTGTCGCGCGGTAATGATGGGAGCTTCGAAGTCATCAGGTCGCCCTCGTGACAGTGCGGGTCGTGACGGCGTGGCCTACTTGGCGGCCGCGCAGATGTTGCCGCACTTGGCCACTTCGCCATCCTTCATGGCGACGCCCGGCGCGGTCGGGTTCTTGGCGCCGAAGCCGCCGCAGATGTTGCCGCACTTGGCGACTTCACCGCAGCTGCTGCCGCATTTGACGATCTCGCCCTTGTCGGTGAAGGTCGGGTTCTTGCCGCCGCAGAAGTTGCCGCATTGACGGCTCTCTTCCGCTGCCGCCACGGTGAAGCCGCCGCGCAGTTCACTCATGCCGAAGGGATTGTCGTTGGCGCCGGCCAGCGGGCTGGCGGCGAGCGTGACGGCGAAGGACGTACCGATGATGGCCGCCCGCGAATTGACGTTGAATTTTTTCATGATGGCTTACCTCTAGCTGGTTGTACGCAGGCACGCATGACATCGAGCGGGACGCCGAATACCAGGGCCGTGGTGTCGGTCGATGCGACCGTCTTGGGCTAGTTCGCGACGCGCGCCGAAAAAGTTACAGCCCGGCCAAGGCGTCGCGTGGCGCTACAATCGGCGCAGGTCATCCGCCGATTTCCAAAGCGAGCCAAGCGCATGTTCAACGACGCCCTGCCCTACGATTCACGCCGTGCACCGCTGCTGGCCGACAACATGGTCGCCACCTCGCAGCCCTTGGCGGCGCGCGCCGGGCTGCTCATGCTCGAACGTGGCGGCAACGCGGTGGACGCGGCGCTGGCGAGCGCCATTACGCTGACGGTGGTGGAGCCGACCAGCAACGGTCTCGGCTCCGATGCCTTCGCGCTGCTGTGGGACGGCACGCGGCTCACGGGCATCAACGGCTCGGGGCGCGCACCGGCGGCGTGGACGCTGCAACGTTTTGCCGGTCACAAGGTGATGCCGCGACTCGGCTGGGACGCGGTGACGGTGCCGGGCGCGGTCAGCGTGTGGGTCGAGCTTTCACGGCGTCACGGCAAGCTGCCATTCGCCGCGTTGTTCGAGCCCGCCATCCATTACGCCGAGCATGGCTATGCGGTCGGACCGGTCACGGCTCGTCAATGGCGCGAAGACGCGGCGCAGTTCGATGCCTGGCCGGAATTCGCGCGTCATTTCGGTCAGCCGCCGGCCGCCGGCCAACGCGTGCGCCTGCCCGCCACCGCGCGCACGCTGCGCGACATCGCGGCCAGTGAGGGCGAATCGTTCTACCGCGGCGAACTCGCGGCGCGCATGGCGGCGGCGGCCGCCGCCGATGGCGGTGCGCTGTCCGTGGACGACCTCGCCGAACATCACGCCGACTGGGTGACGCCCATCGCGCAGCCCTATCGCGACGTGGTCTTGCACGAGATCCCGCCCAACGGGCAAGGCCTCGCCGCGCAGATCGCGCTGGCGATACTCGCGCATCTCGATGTGCCGCCGCTCGACAGCGCGGACGCCATGCACCAGCAGATCGAAGCGATGAAGCTCGCGCTCGGCGCGGCGGCCCAGCACTTCGCCGACCCGCGCGCGATGCGCGTGACGCCGGAACAATTGCTCGAGCCCGGCAGCGTGGCACGCGCCGCCGCGCGCATCGGTCGCCATGCCATGGCCTTGCCGCCGGTTTCGCTGCCAATCTCGCACGACACTGTGTATCTCAGCGCGGCCGATGCGAGCGGCATGATGGTGTCGTTCATACAGTCGAACTTTCACGGCTTCGGCTCCGGCATCGTGGTGCCGGACACCGGCATCGCCTTGCAGAACCGCGGTCATGGCTTTTCCCTCGACCCCGCGCATCCCAACTGCGTGGCACCGCGCAAGCGTCCCTTTCACACCATCATTCCCGGCTTCGTCACACGGGGCGGTGAGCCACTGCTGAGCTTTGGCGTGATGGGTGGGCACATGCAGGCCCAGGGCCACGTGCAGATGGTCACGCGCCTCGTCGATTACGCTCAGAATCCTCAGGCCGCCAGCGACGCGCCACGCTGGCGCGTCGAGCCCGATTTCAGCGTCGCGCTTGAAAGCAGCTTCGATGCGCGCGTGGCCGCCGAACTCAGCGCGCGCGGACACGTGGTGAGAGTCGATCCTGTCGCGCGCGGCTTTGGCGGCGCGCAGTTGATCCTGCGCGCGGCACACGGCTACGTCGGCGGCTCGGACCATCGCAAGGAGGGCCAGGCCATCGGCTACTAAACGCCGGCGTATGGCGAATTTCATCGGGATGAGCCCGATGACACTTGATTAATCGCACGCCGCCCCTATTTCGGTGTTGTCAGGGACGGCGGGCAATGGGCCTGTCGAACATCAAACCGGCAGCGCGGCACGGCGGCGCTCGAGTTCATACAGGAAGACAGACCATGCCGTGGCAAGTCTCGTATCTCACCGACCGGCGCAGCGTTGAAGTGCGGCTCGAAGGCGAACTCAGCCGCGCCGATCTCACCGACAGCATCATTGCTTCGCTCGCCGCGGCCAAGACCCACGGCACGCTGCGGTTTCTGTGCGATGCGGTCGGCCTGGTCGGCGGCCACACCGTGTTTGATCTCTACGGCCTGGCCGAAAGCCTGCACGCGCTCGGCCTGCCGCCGGGCGCGCGTGAAGCCATCATCCTGCCGGCCCTGCCGGAACGCGCCAACGACGCGACGTTCTGGGAAAACGCCTGCGCCAACCGTGGCTTCGAAGTGCGTTGCTTCACCGACCGCGCCAGCGCCCTGGCGTGGCTGTCCAACGCCACGCTCAATCTCACCGGCACCTGAGCCGCCATCCCACCCGCGCCTTGAACTGGCCGCCGTGCGCGGCGCGCGGGTTCGACGTGCCCATACCCAAGACCGGCATGAGCGGCTAGCATGGCCGCAACAATAATGGGGGGGACCACCATGGCGCAGCTGCTGCAAATCGATTTCCCGTTTGCCGGACCGTTCGGCGCCGAGATGGCCGCACAATTGCGCGGACTGGCCGAGTCGATCGAAAAGGAAGCGGGCCTCCGCTGGAAGATCTGGACCGAGAACGCCGCCAGCGGCACGGCCGGCGGCATCTACCTGTTCGACGACAAGGCCAGCGCCGAAGCCTATCTCGGCATGCACAGCGCGCGGCTCGCGTCGTTCGGCATCACCGGCATCCGCGCCTGCCTGTTCGACGTCAACTCCGAGCTCTCCGCCATCACCCGCGGCCCGCTGGGCTGATCCGGCGCGGCCGTCGCCATGAATACCGCTACCTCCACGCCGTGGGTGCGCCGTTACGTGCTCGGCATCCTGTTGGTGGTCTACACCTTCAACTTCATCGATCGCCAGATCCTTTCCATCCTGCTCGAAGCCATCAAGCGCGATCTGGGTCTCTCGGACCAGGCGCTCGGCTTCCTGTCGGGTTTCGCGTTCGCGGCCTTCTACGCGACGCTCGGCATACCGATGGCGCTGTGGGCCGATCGCGGCAATCGACGCAATCTCATCGCCGCGTCGCTGGCGCTGTGGAGCGCGATGACGGCGGCCTGCGGCCTGGCCCAGAATTTCATGCACCTCGCGCTGGCGCGCGTCGGCGTCGGCATTGGCGAAGCAGGTTGCAGCCCGCCTTCGCACTCGATGATCTCCGACTACTACCCGCCCAACGAACGCGCCACCGCCATCGGCATCTACGCGCTCGGCATTCCTTTCGGCATCATGTTCGGCCTGTTCATCGGCGGCTGGATCAACGAGCTGTTCGGCTGGCGGCGCGCATTCTTCATCGTCGGTCTGCCCGGCCTTGCGCTGGCGGTACTGGTAAGACTCAGCGTGCCCGAACCGAAGCGCGGCCTCGCCGATGCGCGCAGCGACAGCGAAGAGCGGCCGAGCATCATGGAGACGGTGCGCTTCCTGAAACGTCGGCCGGCCTTCCTGCACCTGTCCTTCGGCGCGGCGCTGGCCTGTTTCGTCGGCTACGGTTTCATCGCCTGGTTCCCGTCCTTCCTCATTCGCACGCACCACATGAAAACCACCGACATCGGTCTGTGGCTGGGCCTGTTGATAGGCGTGGTCGGCGGCATCGGCATGTTCGTCGGCGGTGTGCTGGCGGACCGCTTCAGCACCCGTGACACGCGCTGGAGCGCGTGGATAGTGACGGTCGCGAATCTCGTCGGACTGCCTTTCGGGGTGGCGGCCTATCTGGCCGCCGATCCGCACCTGGCCCTGGCGCTGTTCATTCCGCCGATCATCGCCGCCAATTTCTGGCAGGCCACCACGCTCGCCCAGGCGCAGTCGATGGTGCGCCTGCGCATGCGCGCGCAGACCTCGGCGATATTGCTCTTCATTGCCAACATCATCGGTCTCGGCGCCGGGCCGTGGGCCATCGGTGCGGTCAGCGACCTGCTCGCGCCAAGCTACGGCGCCGATTCACTGCGCTACAGCCTGCTCGGCTTCAGCGTGCTGGGACTGTGGGTGGCGTGGCATTTCTATCTCGGCGGCAAGCATCTGCAGGCGGACCTGGCGCGCGCCGAGGCGATGGTTTGAGGCGGCGAGGTGGGGCTTGACCTGAATGTGGGTCAGCCTTCAGCTGACGATTCATTGGCAAGGTGCGAAGTCTCATTCGCGCCGCCCGTACCTATTTCGAATACCCCAGGAACTCCCGAAAGAACTTGCGGCCCTCGGCCGGCGTCCAGTTCTCGTGATCCTCACCATAGCCCGACACGCCATCGAACTCCCATTCCGTCAGGCAGTTGATCGACAGCATGTTGGGATTCAGGGGCACGCCGAGCTTGTTCAGGCAGCGACCTTCGGCGTTGAGCTTGCGACCCAACTCGTCGACCCCCGTGAAGCGCACGCGCGTCGGGTAGCCGGTCGCCTTGTCGCGCTCCAGCACTTCGCGGCGACCGCTGGCGAGCTTGGACCACTCGCCGTCGCGTATGAGATACCCGTGGTAGGACTCGAAGTGTCCGCCGCGCCAGGCGGTGATGGTGTGGAAGGCATCGTTGGCCGACGCCGTGGCGTAGGTATAGCCGCCGCGCGTCGGCCCCTTCGGCACCAGGCCGCGCCCGAACTGTGAGCGCTGACCCCAGGAGCGATCGCGAAAGCCGAAGGAATCGACTGGATACTCGCGACCGTGCAGCACGATACGACCCTGGTAGCGACCCGGCTGGTCGAGATGGCCCTTGCCGAGGTAATGGGGCTTGGCAATGGCGGTGAAGGTGAGCTGCACTTCAATCTCGTCATTGCCGTCCGGGTCGCTGTAGCCAACCTCGTAGCGCGTCAGCGGCTCCAGGCAGCGAATGCGTATGCCGTTCGGGCACACGATGTTCGAGAGCGGTTGCCCGGGCAGCGGCAAATGCCAGAAATTTTTCGCGTACAGGCAGTTCCAGTGCTGGTCGCCGTGCTCGTCCCAGAAATACACGCCGCCGGCCATGACTTTCTGGTTGGGGCGGAAGAACGGATAGAGCTGGCCTGAAATGCGATGCTCGGGCACCGTGAACGTGAACCAGCAGGTTTCGGTGCGCTCGTGATCGCCGTCCAGCGGCGGATGGAATTCATCGTCCGGGTGCATGGCGGTGGCGGTGCGGGTCATGGCAATTGTTCCAAGGCGAGTACTTCGGGCAACAGCGCGCACATCGGGTTCAGTGCGGCCAGGTCTTCGTGGGCGGCGAGCCGCCCGGCTTCGATGCGACGTTCGAAGAAACGATGATAGATGATGGCCAGGCGCACCAGGCCGAACTTGAACCACCACAGCACGTGATTCTGCGGCTGCCCGGCCAGCGCCGCGTAATACACCACGCTCGCCTGCGGCGACGGCAGGTGCGGCAGCCGTCGCAGGCCCAGCGAGCGCCACTGCGCATAGTCGAGCAGCAGCCAGAAGGCGAGGTCCTCCTGCGGATCCGACAGGCCGCACAGTTCCCAGTCGAGCAGCGCGCGCACCGCGTTGTTCTCGATCACGCAGTTGCTGATCTTGGCGTCGCCCCAATGTACGCGTGGCCGCACGGCGGGCGGACGACAGTCACGCAGTCGATCGAGGGCGTCTTCGAGCTGCGGCAGGGGCCGGCTCGCGCCCCAGTGCATGAAGTCACGCCATTGCTCGATGCGGCGCAAGGGCGGATCGGCATCGAGCGCCATGCCCCATGGCGCATCGACCAGGAATTCGAATCCATCGGCGAGAGGCTCGAGGCTGTGCAAGGCCACCATCGCGGCGATGCCCGAATACCAGCATTCGGCCTGCGCGGCGGCGGGCAATTCGGCCAGCCAGCCGCCACTGTGGTAGGAGGGATTGTCCGACGGCACCTGGCCGCTGACGCGGTCCATGACGTAGAACGGCGAACCGAGCACGGCGGGGTCGGGCTCGTACCAGCGCACCCGCGCGACCGGCACCGACGAGGTTTCCGCCACGCGTTGCTGCACGCGCGCCATGACGCCGAGGTCGTAATCGCGGAACAGTCCGCCGCTGGCCGGGCCGACCTGCAGCACCAGGGCTTCGCGGCGACGACCGAGCTGGCAGTCGAACAGGTAGGTTTCATTGGAAAGACCGGCGCCCTGGGGGCGCGCGAGGCCCTGCACGACCGCGCCGGCGTAGCCGGGACGCGTGGCCAGCCACTGTCCCAGCGCCTCGGCGACCGCCTCGAGAGAGCGTCGCGGACTACGACGCGTGGTGTCTGTCATGGTGAGTCGTCTGTCCCGTCGCGCTAAGCCCGGCGCATGATGCGCCGGCCTCGCCGCAGCGTGTGCCGGCGCACCGCGCGCCGACCCCAGGCCATAGAGTAACCGCGCCGGGGCGAGGGCGGAACTCGCGCGCGGCGCGCGACGGCCGCCGCCACGGCGCTTCCCGTATACTCGATGCAAAGGCCATCAGGAACGCACTCGATGAACGTCCTCGTGTTCTGTTTCGCCATCGCCGGCGCGCTGCCTTTGCATCCCGACGGTCTGCCGATCGCGCCCTTCGATGTCGGCGTCGGACACCAGCGCGTGGAACTGCGCCAGGCCATGATCGCGCGCGGCGCGGGCGTGCGCATGGTGCTGTTCGTGCGCGGCGCCGCGCCGGCCCGGTTCGAAGCCCGCAACCCGCTCGGCTCGGTCACCGCCCGCCTGCGCGATACCGGCGGCCACGAAATCGCGCTGGCCCACACCGGCTATGTCTATTACCACGGCCACGCGGGTCTCGAGTTGACCGAAATCGAGCGCGCGCAGCGCGGCCAGTCGTTCGCGCAGCTGGAACTCGACGCCAAGGTCGCCCTCGACGATGTGCGCGTGGTGTGGCTGGACAACCTGGCCAAACGCGTCGAAGACCTGCAACCCGCACTTTGAGAGCATCATCCATGACGTCCGCCATCATGATTACCGGCTGGGGCCAGGTCACGCAGCGCAAAGAGGCCACGCCGCCCTACATGGAGCCCATCGACATGATGGAGCGCGCCGCGCGCGACGCCGCCGCGCAGGCCGGCATCGGCGCCTTGAGCGCCATCGACACTATCCTGGTGGTGCGTCCGCAGAGCCGCGTGCCGGACCGGCCGGGCGAGGAGCTGGCGCGACGTCTCGGCATCCAGCCGCGCCGCATCGAGTTGTCCGGCATCGGGGGCCAGGTACCGCAGCAGTACGTCAACCGCGCGGCCGGCCTCCTGGCACGCGGCGAAGCCGACACCGTGCTGTTGGTCGGCGCCGAAACCTATTACCCGCGCAGCGCCGAGGCGGTGCGCGGCGAGCAGGCCTTGATCCAGGGCATCCCCGCCGACTATGGCGAAGAGGACGCGGTCGGCAGCAACGAACTCGAGATGCGCCATGGCCTGTCCCTGCCCATCCACGGCTTTCCGCTGTTCGAGGTCGCGCTGTGGGCGCAGTCGGGCTTGAAGCGCGACGCGTGGCTGGCCAAGGTCGGCGCGATGTGGGCGGGTTTCAGCGCAGCGGCGGCGCGTCACCCCAATGCCTGGACGCGCACACCGCTCAGCGCCAGCGACATCACCACGCCCGGCCCCGACAATCGCCCCATCGCCCTGCCCTACACCAAGCGCATGGTGTCGCTGGTGATGGCCGACATCGGCGCCGCCATCATTCTCACCACCGCCGAGCGCGCGGCCGCGATGCGCGGCGGCGCCGGCATGCCGGTGTACTTTCTCGGCGGCGGCTTTGCCAAGGACAGGCAGCGCTTCATGGTGCAGAAGGAGCGCTACACGCGCAGCCCGGCGCTCGAGCAGGCGGCCGACAAGGCGCAGCGACGCGCAGGGCTCGGCGCCGACGACGTGGAATGCTTCGACCTGTACAGCTGCTTTCCGTGCGCGGTGAGCGTCGCGCGCAATACGCTCGGCCTCGACGACGGCGACCCACGCCCCCTGACCCTGACCGGCGGCCTCGGCTTCTTCGGCGGCCCGGGCAGCAACTACGCCTTGCACGGCGTCGCGACCATGGCCGAAGCGCTGGCGGCTGGCCGTTACCGCAGCGGCATGACCACCGCGCTCGGCTGGTTCATGCACAAGTACGCGGTCGGCCTCTATGGCGTGACGCCCAACGGCGTGGATGTCAGCGCTCATGACCTGGAAGACGAAGCCCATCCCGAAGCCGGCGCGGCGCCGGTCGCCATCGCCGACCAGGCGAGCGGCGCCGGCACCATCGAGACCTACACCGTCATCTACGATCGCGAGCAGCAGCCGGCGCGCGCCCTGCTCTACGGCCGCACCGACGCGGGCCTGCGTTTCGTCGCCAACACCGACGGCAGCGCCGCGAGTTTCGCGGCCTTCGGCGGTGAGAACCAGGTTGGGCGCAAAGTGCGTTTGCGCCACGCTGGCGGTCGCAACATCGCCGAGCTCGACGCCTGATGGCCAGGCAGCGCGGGCCCCTGGACGAGGGCAAACTCGACAAGGTGGTGGCCGAGGCACGCCGCGCGAGCGAAGAACGCGCGCGCGGCTATCGCGAGCAGGCCTTGAAGCTCTATCCGTGGATATGCGGCCGTTGCGCGCGCGAATTCACGCGCGCCAATCTGGCTGAACTGACGGTGCATCATCGCGATCACAATCACGACAACAATCCCGCCGACGGCAGCAACTGGGAGTTGCTGTGCCTGTATTGCCACGACAACGAGCACGCACGCCTGCTCGAACAGCTGGGGCCGACCAAAGGCGCGGCGGGCGGCACGAATGTCGCCACTCACCAGCCGTTCGCGGCGCTGGCGGGGTTATTGGGAAAGAAAGATCCGTAGGTGCGAATTCATTCGCACCTTGTAACCGTAACGAGGCGCCGTGCAACGCCAGCAATGTGCGAATGAATTCGCACCGGCAGTATCACTCGCCCATCTTCAGTGATCGATGTGCACCTTGCGGTAGGTGAAGCGCCACTCGCCGTTGTCCTTGCGCAGCTTGTCGTTGTAGCCGCCGACCGCGGTCAGCTCGGTCTTGCCGCCCTTGAGCGAGAAATAAATCAGGTTGCAAAAGCCGGTGGCGGTATCGCCGTCGATGTCGAAACTGACATTGACCATCATGTGCCGCACTTTGCCGCCTTCCCATGAACGGTAGTAGGACTGCGAAAACTCGCGCAGCTTTTCGTGGCCGGGAAATTGACCAAAGATGGGGCTGTCGAACGTGCCATCGGGAGTGAAGCACTGCACCCAGTCCTCGAAGCGCTCGTTGTCGATGGTGATGGCGTAGCGGGCGTAGAGTTCGCGGATCTGTTCGCGGTCCTCGGGCGTTCCGGTGATCTTAGGCATGGTCTCCCCTGGTGCGCCGCGCGGGCGCTGAAAGTGGCTGAACGATGATGGTGTGAACGACCGCAGTTTAGAGCTGGTCTCAGAATTATTCACGTGCGCGTTGCGCCGCGAAAAGCGTCATGGCAAGGCGCGGTGCGCGGGGAATAGTGGTTCTATTTCCAAGCGCCGCAACGCGGCCAGGGCGTTTTTCGCTGGGCAACCCGGAGGGCCGGCAGCCATTTTCACGCATTCCGTCGTTGCTCGTCGCTCATTTAGCGGTGCAAAACCACGCTCCTCGCGCCTAGGACTGCGCGAAAATGGCTGCCGGCGCGCGCGAATAACTCTGAGACCAGCTCTAGACCAGGCGCGGCGTGTGACAAAGGGCGCCCCGGCCTTGATGACGACCGGGGCGCAAAGGGGAGTCAGCGGGGAAAGCGTCTTGCGTTTATTTCACGCCGTCACAGAACTCCGGCAGCACCTTGGTGGTGACGAGTTCGAGGTGGCGCATCATCTGCTTCTGCGGGATGAGGCCGTTGTAGGTGAACATCCAGAAATACTCGGCCGGCAGCTTCTCGAACAGGTCCGCGAGCTTGCGCTTGACGGTGTCGGGGCTGCCGTAGATCACGAGCCCGCGCTCGGCCATGGTCTCGAAGTTGTTCGGCACGTCGAACGCGCCTTCGCCGGGATTGGCGACCGCCGCGTTGAAGCCGAAAGGCGCGAAGAAGTTGCACCAGATGATGGAACCCGCCTGGCGCGCGATGGCCTCGGCCTCGGCATCGGTGTCGGCCACGATCACTTCACGCACGAGGCCAATCTTCTCGCCGAGCTTGTAGTTCTTGCCGGCCTTGTTGGCGGCGTCCTGCGCGGCACGGAACTGCGACAGCGCGACCTCGGGATGGGTGAGGATGGTGACCGGCACGCAGTTGTTTTCCATCGCCCAGCGGATCGAGGACTCCGACACGCTGAACGGCTGGAACAGGTCGGGCATGCGCTTGTTGTAGGTGGCCGGCACGGTGCCGATTTCGGTCAGCATGTCGTTGTCGTCGATGCCGGTGCCGTAGTTGCGGGTGACGTGCGCCGCGGCCCACTTGGTGTTGGGCGCCGGGATCTGCCAATGCGGGCTGTGGTGCGAGAAGGCGTCCTTCTGCCAGCACTTCTTGATGATCTCGAAATGATCGTAATAGAGATCCTTCTTCAGCGCCTCGTAGGATTCTTCGCTGAAGGCGCCGTCGAGACCACGGATCTGCTGGCCGAGCACGTTCACCCAGCGCGGCTGGTAACCGCGCGCGAAACCGGCGAAGGCACGGCCCTTGGTCATCTGGTCGAGCATTGCCACGTCTTCGGCGATGCGCAGCGGGTTGTGCGAAGGCAGCACCAGGCCGAGCTGGCCGACATTGATGCGCTTGGTCTGCATGCCGAAGTAGAGGTCGAGCATGATCGGGTTGGTCGACACTTCCTCGCCTTCGATATGGAAGTGATGCTCGGTGAAGCCGACGCCGTAGTAACCGTGTTCGTCCATGTAGCAGATCTGCTCGGACAGCTCGCCGAGCATGTTCTGGTAGAGGTCGGTACGGCGCCCGGCCATGCCTTTCTGGATATCGGCAAAGCTACCGATGGACGGCAAATAAAATGCGCCAACTTTCATGCTGCACTCCCCGGGGCTTGCCCCTGCGTTGAAGAAAATCGTCACCGCGCGCGCGGCGCGTGCAGGGGATGCTCACGGAGGGCGGCGGCGGGAGGCTTGATCCACATCAATGCTTGCGCCACGGCGGCGGCGGCGGCAGGCCGGGTGTTCGAATTTGGCGCAGGCCCGCCGGCCGGCGCGTGGCTCATGTAGAATGCCGGCGCCGGGCGCGGGTGGCGCGCTCTCAACCCGAAGCCCGAAAGCAGCGCCCTTGTCCTTGCCCGCCAAAGAACGGCTACAACGGATCATGAACCTCGCCATGCCGGTGATCGCCGGCATGGTGTCGCAGAATGTCCTCAACCTGGTGGACACCGCCATGGTCAGCCGTCTGCCCAACAGCGACGCCGCGCTGGCGGCGGTCGGCTACGGCGGCTTCGCGCTGTTCCTCGCGCAATCGATCATCCTCGGCCTCTCGACCGGCGTGCAGGCCTCGGCGGCGCGACGCAAGGGCCAGGGCCGACTCGACGAGACCGGCCATTTCCTCAACGCCGCCCTCATCATCATCGCGCTGGTCGCGCCGCTGCTGAGCGTAGCGCTGTACCAGCTCATTCCGCATCTGTATCCCTACATCAATCACGATCCGGAAGTGATCGCGCTGGGCGTGCCCTATCTGCAGATCCGCTCGGCCGGCATCATCTTCGTGGCCATGAATTTCTCCTTTCGCGGCTATTGGAACGCGGTCGACCTGACGCGCCTGTACATGACCACCTGATCTTCGGTCACTTCGGCGCGCCGGCGCTGGGCGTGCGCGGCGCCGCCTATGCCTCGGTGATCGCGCTCGGCTTCGGCACCGCCATCTATTTCTGGCTGGGCATGCGCTGGGCGCGCGGCCATGGCTTCCTGCAACGCCTGCCGGCGCGTGCGGACATCAAGCGCCTGGTGCAGTTGTCGCTGCCGAACGGCGTGCAGCAGATGTTCTTCTCGGCCGGCTTCCTGGCCCTGTTCTGGATCATCGGCAAGGTCGGCACCGCCGAAGTGGCGGCCGCCAACGTGCTCATGAATCTGATGCTGGTCGCCTACCTGCCGGGCATGGGCTTTGGCCTCGCGGCCGCGACCCTGGTCGGCCAGGCGCTGGGCCGCGGCGACCCGCACGACGCAGCGCGTTGGGCGTGGGACGTGGTACGCGTGGCCCTGCTGGCGATGTCGGTGATCGGCCTGCCCATGGTGCTGGCGCCGGAAGCGGTGCTGAACAGCATCTACCGCCTCAATCGCGAAACCCTCGAGGTGGCGCTGTGGCCGCTGCGGCTGGTCGGCCTGAGCATGGTGTTCGAGGCTGTCGGTACCATCCTGCAGAACTCGCTGCTCGGCGCCGGCGACACGCGGCGCGTGATGCTGACCACCATTGCCAATCAATGGCTGCTGTTCCTGCCGGCGGCCTACATGGTCGGCCCGGTGCTGGGCATGGGTCTGACCGCGCTGTGGGCGCTGCAGGTGCTGTCGCGCTGCCTGCAGGCGCTGATCTTCGCCGGCTATTGGCACGGCCAGCGCTGGGCTCACATCAAGATCTAGCCGCGTCGCGGCGCCCGCCTGATTCGGCAAAGCCGAACAGTCTTGTCTTTATATTCGACTAAGGCATACAAGCCACGCTGCCTATACTGCCCCGCATCAATCATTACGGGTGGCTGTCATGGAAAGCGTGGGCACGACTTCGATGTGGGTGACCTTCACGGTGGTGGTGCTGGTGATGCTGGCGGTCGACCTGTTCATGGTCGGCGGTGGCCGCGAGCATCGCGTCAGCGTCAAGGAGGCCGCCACCTGGTCGGTTGTTTGGGTGGTGCTGTCGCTGGCCTTCGCCGGCGGCCTGTGGTGGTATCTCGACGGTACCGTCGGCCGCGAGGTCGCCAACGCCAAGTCGGTGGAATTCATCACCGGCTATCTCATCGAAAAATCTCTCGCCGTCGACAACGTGTTCGTGTGGCTGATGCTGTTCTCGTTCTTCGCCGTGCCGCTGGACTTGCAGAAGCGCGTGCTGTTGTTCGGCGTGCTGGGCGCCATCGTGCTGCGCACCGTGATGATCTTCGCGGGCGTGTGGCTGATCGCGAAGTTCCACTGGCTGCTCTACGTGTTCGGCGCCTTCCTGCTCGTGACCGGCATCAAGATGTGGCTGTTTGCCGACCATGCGCCGGATCTCGCCAACAACCCGCTGCTGAAATGGATGCGTGGCCACATGAAGATCACCGACGGCCTGGAGGGTGAACGCTTTTTCGTGATGCGCGAGGAAGGCGGCAAGTGGGTGCGCTATGCGACGCCGATGTTCCTGGTGCTGGTGCTGGTGGAAGCGTCCGACGTCATCTTCGCGGTCGATTCGATTCCGGCCATCTTCGCCATCACCACCGATCCCTTCATCGTGCTGACCTCCAACGTGTTCGCAATCCTCGGTCTGCGCGCGATGTATTTCCTGCTGGCCGACATGGCGAGTCGCTTCACGCTCTTGAAGTACGGCCTGGCGCTGGTCTTGATGTTCATCGGCGTGAAGATGCTGCTGCTCGAGGTCTACAAGATCCCGGTGGCGGTCTCGCTGGGCGTGGTGGCAATGATCATCGCGGTCTCGGTGGTGCTGTCACTGCGGCGCAGCGCCGCACCCGCCGCCACGCGCTCGGTCGCATGACGCCGGCCGGTCGCGCCAGACGCGCCGCGCTCGTCGCGCTGACGAGCCTGGCGCTGTTGAAAGTGGGCGCGCTGATGGTGTGCGGCGGCCCTCACTGTCGCGCCCTGGCCTTCGACAACGCGGTGCTGACGGCCATGCACGCGTGGCGCACCCCCGGCCTCGACCTGCTGTTCGCCACGCTGACCTGGGGCGGTTCGATGTACATGCTGATGCCCCTCGCGCTGTTGGCGGCGGCGCGCGAGCGCGCCGCCTCAGCGTGGCGACGCAGTTTCGTGCCGCTGGCCTTGCTCAGCACCTGGGCGCTGGTGCACATCGCCAAGCTGGTCGTCGAGCGGCCGCGACCGGGGCTGTTCGAACCCTTGATCGCCTTGCCCGCCGACAACAGCTTTCCGAGCGCCCATGCCGCGCAGGTGACCGCTCTCGCCTGTGCCTGGCTGCTGCGCCCGGGCTCGCGGGCGCGGCCCGCAAGCCTGGTCGCACTGACCCTCGCGGTGGCGGTGGTGAGCGCATCGCGCCTGTATCTGCAGGTGCATTACCCAAGCGACGTGCTGTTCGCGGTGACGGCCGGCGCGCTGTGGGTGGTGGCGCTGCGCCTGGCTTTCGACGCCGTTGGCGAACGTCCATGAGAAACAAGTTCCTCGGCACCGGCACACCGGGCTACAACCCGCTACGCAAACTGCGCACGATTTTTTCCGGCCTGCGCTACGCGGTGGTCTACGACCTGTCGGTGACTTACAAGCTGGTGTTGTCGGCGCTGGTGCTGGTGGCCGCGTTCGTCGCGCGTGGGACCCTCGATTTCCTGCTCATCCTGGTCGCCACCGCCTTCATGCTGGTGGCCGAGATCTTCAACAGCGCCATCGAGGCGCTGTGTGATTTCGTCGAGGCGCGGCACAACGAGAAGATCAAAGTCATCAAGGATATTGCCGCCGCCGCGGCCGGCATCGCGATCGCGACCTGGTTGACGGTGCTGGGCGTGGAGCTGGCCGGCATGTTCGCGGCACGCGATGCCTTGTAGGTGCGAATTCATTCGCACATTCGAGCCTTACCGACGGATGGCGAACCTGGTTTTAATGTCAGGCTGAAGCCTGACCCACAATTGGGCCAAGCGATCTTCCTGTGGGTCAGGCTTCAGCCTGACATTCGGTCGAGACCGCGCCCCTGAATGCGCGAATGAATTCGCACCTACATGCGCATCAGGCCGAAATCGAAGCGCAGACGGCTATAGGGCGCGGTGATGCCGTAACGCGCCGCTTCGGCGACGTCACCGCAAGTCGTGAAATCGCCGACCAGGCTTTCCTTGGTGGCAAACACCGCGTCGGAATCGAGGTAAGGATCACCCTTGACGAACACGTGGGTGATCAAGGGCTCGCAGCCCTCGGCCTTGACCATGAAATGCAGGTGCGCGGGACGGAACGCGTGGCGACCGGCGGCGTCGAGCATGCGGCCGACCGGGCCATCGGTAGGCACCGGGTAGGACACCGGCTTTTCGGTGACCAGCGCGTATTCGCCTTCGGCATTGGTGGTGAAGCGCCCGCGCAGGTTCCATTCCGGCGCGCTCGCGTCCTGCACGTCGTAAAAGCCATTGGCGGCGGTCTGCCACACTTCGAGCGTGGCGCCGGCCAGGGCCTTGCCGTTCTGATCGGTGACCTTGCCGGTGACGAGGCAGGTTTCGGCGGCGTCGAGATGGCGACGACGGATATCCGCGCCGTGGGGCAGGTCCGGTGAACCCGGCACGAAGAACGGGCCGAGCACCGTCGACTCGGTGCCGGCGCCGCCCTTGGGATGGTTGATGGCGTCGACCAGCATGGACACCCCCAGGGTGTCGGACAACAGGATGAATTCCTGGCGCTTGTCGTCGCACTTCTTGCCGGTGTCGGTGAGGAACTGGATGGCGGCGAACCATTCGGGCTCGGTCAGCTGCACATCCTTGACGAAGCCGTGCAGGTGCGTGATGAGCGAGGCGAAAATCTCGCGCATGCGTGGCGAGGCGGTATTCGCGCTGTAGGCCTTGATCACTTCTTCGGTCAGATTCTCGACGGTAAAGTCTTTCACACCTTGCTCTCCCCTGGCGGTGATGATGACGGCGCGCCGGGCTGCGGTCGCACGCGGGCTATTGTGCTGGCGGCCGGTGAACGAGTACAGGCAGGCGCGCCTGGCGCCGCCCCCGCCACATCGGATCAGTCCTGCGCTTCGTCGTTTTCGAGAAATGCCTGCGGCAGATCCGGCCCCCAGTAGCACAGGGCGTCGAGCGGGTCGTGTTGCGCGCTCTGCCAGGCGCTGCCGGCCGCGATGAAGTCGATGTTGGCGGAGTACTCGCAGTACGAGCCCCAAGGATCGCGCACGTATTGAAAATGATTGGAGCCGACACCGTGACGGCCGACGCCCCAGCCGTGGCGATAGCCGGCGTCGCGCATCTGCATGCCGCCGAGGCCGCATTCCTCCATGCCCGGCACTTCCCACGCGACGTGATGAAAGCCGCGCCGCGCTGACTTGGCGAAGGCCAGCAGGTGGTGATCCGAGCCGTGCTGACCATGCAGGAACGCCAGCAGGTCGAGCGAGGTATCGCTCACGCCGAGGCCCAGCGCGTCGGCGTAGAAGGCGGTCTGTCGCGGCACATCGTGGGAAAACAGCAGCACGTGGGACAGTCGCGTCGGCCGCACGCGCGGCGCGACGCGGCGCCCCGGCTCGACGGCCCGCGCGCGCTCGACGACATTGGCCACCGCCGTGCGACGCGCGCCGGGCGAGACCTTGGGGCCGACCTTGACCTGCAGCAGGTTGCCGTCGACATCGGTGTACCAGCTGCCGCCCGACTCGGCTTCGCGCGGCCCGTCCTGACGCTGCGCGCCGCAGGCCTCGAGCTGCCGTAACAGTCCACGGTAATCGGTATCGGAACAGCCGAAGGACAACCACGCCAGGCCCTTGCTCGCACCGGTCACGACACGCCCCCACACATGACCGCTGCCGGCGCACTTCAAGGTCAACACTTCACCGACGCGCGCGACGGAGAGGCCAAAGGCCTCGTAAAAGGACGCGGCGACGTTCAAGTCCGGCACGCGCAGCGCGAAATGATCGAGCGAGTGTATGGCGGCGAGCCGCGCTGTGCTGTTCATGTGTCCACCTTGCCTCTCGCGCCGCGCAGGGATGTCGAGCCGCTCGAATCGCCACCGCGGCCTGAACGACTCGCGCCGCTCATGGCGATTTAACAATCTATAACCGATTCCCGGCCATTTGTGTGTGGGGTTTTAGCTTCCCCGGCGGTGCGCGGCAATAGAATTCGAGCATCAGAGCGATGAACACCCGAACCGACAGCATGGCGTACGCCTCCACCCTCGACCAGAGCAACCGCCGCGCGGCCTATCGCGTGGTCGCCGACGCGGAGAACCCGCTCGATATCGCGATTCTGAACACGCATCGCCAGCTCGTGATGGCGGTGGTGCATGACGTGGCCTTCGGCGGAGTGTGCGTGCGGCTGGCCCGGGCCGCAGCCAGCGAGACGGCCCTCATGCCCGGCGCGCAGGTCGCGCTGGCGCTGCACTCGCCGCGCTACCGGTACAAGAATCACATGCTCGCCCGTATCGTTTCGCTCCGCGACAGCGATCGCGCGCAGACCGTGCACCTGGCCTTCGAAGGTGCCCATGCGGACATGCCCATGCACAGCAATCAACATTTCGCCTTGTTCAATCGCCGCACCCTGCAGCGCGGCATCGTGCCGGCGGCGGGTATCAACCTCGAAGCCGAAGTCACGCCCGCCGAAGCGTCGGATCGCAGCCTGCGCGTATACCCGGTGGCCGTGCGCAATCTTTCCAATGTCGGCATCAGCCTCAGGATCAACGCCGGCGCCAACCAGTACCTGAGCCAGCACGACGAACTGTCGCTGACTCTGCGTCTGCCGGGACGCGACGGCGTACGGCGCATCGCCTGTCATGTGCGCCACCGCCACATCGACGGCATCGAGTTCGTCTATGGCTGCGAGTACGACTGGAACGCCACGCTGGACCCGCTGGCGGTGGCGGAAGAGCTGCTGGAATTCATGCTGGAGAACGCCGATCTGCGTTGACGGCAAGCACGATCACGACCAGGGGAGCCTTCGACACAGAAGGCCGTAGGGACAGGAGGGCGCCGATGGCGCCCTCTTTTTTTCACCTCTGCCCCGCTACGCGATGAATGTCAGACTGAAGTCTGACCCACAGGTCGGTGGCGGCATGATTGTGGGTCAGACTTCAGTCTGACGCTTCAAGGCGATCGCGCCTAAACAAACCGCAACGAGATTGACCCCAGATCCTGGAAACGCACGCTGATCGCATCGCCGCGTTCGATGCCGATCGCGGCGGTGATGCCGCCGGTCATGATGAAGCTGCCGGCCGGGATCACCTGGCCGCGGCGCGCGAGGTTGTTGGCGAGCATGGCAACCGAGGCCGCCGGATGTCCCAGCACCGCGGCGGCGGCCGCCAGTTCGACGATGCGGCCGTTCTTCTCCACCACCAGGCCCAGGGTCGGCAGGTCGAGTTCATCCACACACCGCGCGCGACCACCGGTCACGAAACCTGCCGCCGAGGTGTTGTCGGCCACCACGCTGATCAGATCGAATTTGAAATCGCGGTAGCGCGAATCGAGGATCTCGACGGCCGGCATCACGAACTCGGTGGCGGCCAGCACCTGGGCGATGTGACAACCGGGGCCGGACAGCTCGGTGTGGGTGACGAACGCCACCTCGGCCTCGATGCGCGGTGCGATGAACTTGTCGAACGGCACGTCGCCGCCATCGGCATAGGCGCCGTAGTCACACAGGAACCCGAACACCGGCTCGGTGACGTTCATCTGCTTCATCTTGGCCTGCGAAGTGAGTCCGCATTTCAGGCCGGCGATGCGCACGCCGGCGCCAAGCTTGGAGGCGCGAATCGCGTCCTGGATGGCATAGGCGTCATCCCAGTCGAGGTTCGGATACTCGTCGGTGATCTTGGTCAGCGGCGCACGCTGGTGTTCCGCCGCTTCGAGGCGCGCGGCCAGCGCCGCGATGGTGGTCTTGTCCAAGGTCATGGTGCGGTCCTCGCGCGTGCGGCGCGCAGGTTGAGCGCCACGTCTTCAATCATGTCTTCCTGGCCACCGATGGTCTTGCGCTTGCCGAGTTCGACCAGGATCTCGGCCGACGGCACGCCGTGCTTGGCGGCGGCGCGCTTGGCGTGCAGCAGGAAGGAGGAATAGACGCCGGCATAGCCGAGGATCAAGGAATCCCGGTCGACGCGTATCGGGTGGTCCATCATCGGCACCACGAGATCTTCGGCGACGTCGGTGAGCTTGTAGACGTCGACGCCGGTCTCGGCGCCCATGCGCGCCAGCACCGCGTTGAACACTTCGAGCGGCGTGTTGCCGGCGCCCGCGCCGAGCCCCGCCACCGAGCCATCGATACGCGCCGCGCCCGCTTCCACCGCCGCCAGTGAATTGGCCACGCCCATGGCGAGATTGTGGTGGCCGTGAAAACCGACCTCGGTCTCGGGCCGCAGGCCCTGGCGCAGCTTGCCGATGCGCGCGGTGACATCCTCCGGCAGCATGTAGCCGGCCGAGTCGGTGCAATAGACGATGTTGGCGCCATAGCTCTCCATGAGCTTGGCCTGCACCAGCAGTTCTTCCGGCGACACCATGTGCGCCATCATGAGAAAGCCGACGGTGTCGAGGCCGAGCTCGCGCGAGCGCGCGATGTGCTGTTCGGAGACGTCGGCCTCGGTGCAATGGGTGGCGACGCGGATGGTGCCGACACCGCAATCCTTGGCCATGTGCAGGTGCTCGACCGTGCCGATGCCGGGGATCAGCAGCGCCGAGATGCGCGCCTGCTTCATGTGCGGCACCACGGCTTTCAGGTACTCGTCGTCCTGGTGGGCCGGGAAACCATAGTTGATGGATGCGCCGCCGAGGCCGTCGCCGTGCGTCACTTCGATGAGCGGCACGCCGGCGGCATCGAGGGCGCTGGCGACGTTGATCATCTGCTCGAGCGAGATCTGGTGGCGCTTGGGATGCATGCCGTCGCGCAGCGTCATGTCGTGCAGGACGACTTTTCTTCCTTTGAGATTCATTTCTGTTCCTCCGTGCCTCAGGCGTTGACGGCGGTCAATTGCAGGCTGCCGTCCTGGATCTCCTCGGCAAACATCTCGGCGGTGCGCAAGGCCGCCGCGGTCATGATGTCGAGATTGCCGGCGTAGTTCGGCAGGTAATCGCCGAGGCCTTCCACTTCGAGATAGATGGAGACACGCTTGCCGTCGAATACCGGGCCGTTCTTCAGGCGATAGCCAGGCACGTATTTCTGCACCTCCGCGATCATCGCGTGCACCGAGGCGGTGATGGCGGCCTCGTCCGGCGTATCGGCGGTCAGGCAATGCACGGTGTCGCGCATGATCAGCGGCGGCTCGGCGGGGTTGAGGATGATGATGGCCTTGCCGCGCGTGGCGCCGCCGACCTGTTCGACCGCGCCAGCGGTGGTGCGCGTGAATTCATCGATGTTCTTGCGCGTGCCCGGGCCCGCCGAGCGGCTCGCGACGGTCGCGACGATCTCGGCGTAGTCGACTTTTTGCACGCGCGACACCGCCGCCACCATCGGAATCGTCGCCTGGCCACCACAGGTCACCATGTTGACGTTCATTTCCATCTTGCCGACATGCTCGCGCAGGTTTACCGGCGGCACGCAGTAAGGACCGATGGCGGCCGGCGTCAGGTCGATGACCAGCACGCCGCGCGCCATCAGTGGTTTGGCGTTGGCGGCGTGCACGTAGGCCGAGGTCGCATCGAAGGCAATCTGGATGTTGTCTTCCTCGAGATGCGGCAGAAGGCCTTCGATGCCCTCGCTCGTCACTTTGAGGCCGGCGT
This sequence comes from Pseudomonadota bacterium, assembly GCA_016719885.1. NCBI lineage: Bacteria > Pseudomonadati > Pseudomonadota > Pseudomonadota bacterium. The sequence goes on from JADJYF010000017.1 coordinate 83,325, forward strand.
TGCGCGCCTTCTTCAAGCCGTCGGAATAGGCGTCGATGCCGACCATCCACACCGGGTTGATGAGCTTGCTGCGTAGCGCCTTGATCATGAGATCGGTGCCGATGTTGCCGGAACCGATCAGGGCTGCGTTGATGGGCATGAGGATTCCTTTTCTATTTCGCGACGGAACGTATGTCAGGTAAATCGAACCGAGCACTGGCCGATACCGCCGATGGCCATGTGCATGTTGTCGCCGGGCTTGACCGGCTGCAGCGGCACCAACGAGCCGGACAGGATCACTTCGCCGGCTTTCAGCGTGACGCCGCGCGCGCCCAGCGTGTTGGCCAGCCACGCGATGCAGTTGACCGGCGAACCCAGCGCCGCGGCGCCGGCGCCGGTCGAGACGATCTCGCCGTTCAAGCTGACGACGATGCCGCAGGTCGACAGGTCGACGGCGGTCGGACGCACCGCCTTGTCGCCCAGCACCACCACGCCGCAGGACGCATTGTCAGCGACGGTGTCCTGGATCTTGATCTTCCAGTCGGTGATGCGCGAGTCGACGATTTCAAAGCACGGCATGACGAAATCGGTGGCGCGGATGACGTCGGCATTGGTGACACCGGGGCCGCACAGATCCTTTTTCAGGATGAAGGCAATCTCGCCTTCGGCGCGCGGTGCGATCAAGGTCTGGCTGGCCGGCACTTCCGAGCCGGTCGCGAACATCATGCTGTCGGTGAGGTAGCCGAAATCCGGCTGGTGCACGTTCAACATGGTCATGACCGCCTTGCTGGTCACGCCGATCTTGGTGCCCACCACGCGCTCGCCGGTGGCGAGGCGCCGCTCGAGGAAGCGCCGCGAAATGAGGTAGGCATCATCGATGCTGATGTCGGGCGCCTGGGTGGTGAGCGGCGCGATGGTGGTGCGAGTGGTCATGGCGTCGAACAGGGCGTCGCCAAAGGCCGTGATTTGCTTTTGATCCATGGGTCGAAGGTTCCGTGGGTTGGCGCGCTCGCGCGTCAAAGTTTCAAACAGACGTTGCGCAACTCGGTGTAGAACTCCAGCGAATGCACGCCGCCTTCGCGGCCGATGCCGGAATGCTTGGCACCACCGAAGGAGGTGCGCAGGTCGCGCAGGAACCAACAGTTCACCCAGGTGATGCCAACGTCGATCTTCTCCGCCACGCGGTGCGCGCGCGCCGCACCTTGCGTCCACACCGTGGTGCACAGGCCATAGGGCGTGTCGTTGGCGAGTGCGATGACTTCGTCCTCGTCGTCGAAAGGCCTGAGGTGCGCGCAGGGGCCGAAGATTTCTTCGCGGATGATGGGGGAGTCTTCCGGCAGACCGGTCCACAGCGTGGGCTCGATCCAGTAACCGTTGGCGTAGGCCTCCGGCATGGCGGGCACGCCGCCGCCGGTGACGATGTTGGCGCCCAGCGCCTTGGCGCGCTGGTAATAGCCCAGCACCTTGTCACGCTGCTGGCGGCTCACCATCGGGCCTATACCGGTGGCGGCATCGGCGGGCAAGCCGGGTTTCAGAGCCTTGGCGCGCGCCGCCAGCGCCTCGACGAAGCGCTCGAAGATCGGTCGCTGGACGTACACGCGCTCGGTGCCGAGACACACCTGGCCGCAGTTGGCGAAGGTCGAGCGCGCGATGCCGTCGAGCGCAGCGTCGAAGTCGCAATCGGCGAATACCACGCCGGCGTTCTTGCCGCCGAGTTCGAACGAGACATCGCGCACGCCGACCGCGGCGTTCTTCATGATGGCGGTGCCGGTGATGGTTTCGCCGGTGAAGGTGATGGCGTCGACCATGGCATGGCGCGTCAGGAACTCGCCGGTCGAATCGCCGCCGAAGCCGTTCACCACGTTGTATACGCCGGGCGGCACGCCGACTTCGTTCATGACCTCGCCGAGCAGGGTCGCGGTATAGGGCGTCTCCTCCGAAGGTTTGACCACCACCGTGTTGCCACAGGCCAGCGCCGGCCCGACTTTCCAGGTCATCAGCAACAGCGGCAGGTTCCACGGACAGATGACCGCGATCACGCCCTTGGGCACGCGCACGCCGTAGTTGAGCGCGCCGGCGCCGTCCGGTGTTTCCATGCGGAAGCATTCGGTCGGCACGTTGCGGATGATGTCGGCGAACACCTTGAAGTTGGCCGCGCCGCGCGGGATGTCGATATGACGCGCCAGCGAGAACGGCTTGCCGGTATCGAGACATTCGGCGGCGAGGAATTCATCGAAGCGCTCGTTGATGCGATCGGCGACCTTGAACAACAGCTCGCTGCGCTCGGCGATGCTCATGCGCCCCCACGGGCCGCTCATCGCCGCGCGCGCGGCGCGCACCGCGCGATCGACCGCCGCCTCGTCGGCTTCGTGCACGCGCGCATGCACGCGGCCGGTGGTCGGATCGAAATCATCGAACTGCGCGGCGCCCGCGACGAATTCGCCGTTGATGAAGTTCTTCAATTCCGTTTGTGCGGCCATCTCAGGTCACCACGCCCAGGAAATTCTCGTTGAGCTTGCGGTCGTGGTAGAAGATCGCGCGGCCGAGCTGCTCGGTCTCCCAGGTGATGGGCTCGCGATCCGGATACCAGGTGTAGTCGCCGCAGAACACTTCGTTGCGGTTGCCCGACGGGTCGAAGAAATAGATGGTGCGGCCGCGCGTGATGCCGTGGCGGGTCGGGCCGATGTCTATCGGAATGTCGTGCATGCTCATCAGATCGGCGGCGTTCAGCACTTCTTCCCAGGTATTCAGGAGAAACGATGCATGGTGCAGCTTGCCGGGTTCGGCATGCTCGATGAAAGCGATGTCATGGGCCTTGTTGGAACAGGTGAAGAAGGCGCCGATCATCTTCGCATCGGGCGTGACGACGCGCTCGGAAAGACTGAAACCGAGCACGTTCATGAACAGGTCGGCGGTGTCGGCGAGATTCGGCCCGTACAAGAGGCAGTGATCGAAGCGGCACACTTTCATGCCCTTCAAGCCTTCGGGCCAGGGATGGGGATTGTGGTTGCCGGTCAGCGTGCCGACGTAGTCCTTGTCCGCGTAGAGCTCGAGCATGTGGCCGGTCGGGATCTGGAAACGCACGCGATGGCCGCAGCCGCTGAGTTCGCCGGCGGGTATGCGCTCGACCGCGCAGCCATGATTGCGCAGCGCGAGTTCGAGGCGGTCGAGGTCCTGGTTGGAAAGCACCTTGAAGCCGAGATAGTCGAGCCCCGGCGCATCGGCCTCGCGCAGCACGATGGAAAACGCATCGTGTTCGTCCCAGCCCTTGAGATACACCCGGCCCTGGGCGTCCTCGCCGGTCTTGAGCATGCCGAGGCGATCGATGTAATGCGTCAGCGCCGGGCCCATTTCCATGACCCGGATGGCGCAATGGCCGGGCCGCAAGACTCCCGTGAATGACATGGCACGCGTCTCCCCTGTTGCTCGCAGCCCGGGATTCGGGGCGCGCTGTGTCGGGCAAGGATAATCAAAACAGGCGGTGCGACCTAGCGGGCTGGTGGCGGATTCGAAGACCGCCAGCACCGTTCATGGTCTGCGCGCCAGGGCCGTGGCCCATTCAGGCCGCGGCGCGCTGGTGCCCACAGGCTCAAGTTGTCGCACTCGACGACCTGCCAGGCGTCGTCGACCAGGAGGCAGGTCACGTCGCCATGATGGGCGCCAGCTAGGCCCACCAGGCCGGCAAAGCGCTCCCAGGCCGCGAGATCGGAGACTTCGAATCCCAGCTATCCCACTTTGAGTGTCATGGTGGCCGCCCCTTCAAACCATCACGTCTTTGTTACTGCCGCTGAGCAGGTGCATGCCGTAGTTGCACGCGCCGCGGTCGAAGCTGAGATAGAGGTGCTGGGCAACGCAGTTGATGTCGCGGAAATAGCGCTGCATGGGGTTGGCGAGATTGAACGCCGAGCCGCCGCAGCTCGGCATCAGGAGATTCACCGCGTCGCGGCACAGGCGCGCGACGGCCGCCGAGTTCCACTTGTAGAAGATGCGCCGCTCCAGCGGCACCGCCTCGCCGCGCGCGACGAACGTGGCCATTTCGCGAAAGTCGCGCTCGTACTTGAGCCGCGCGCTGTCGACCATCGAATGTGCCTCGGCGAGCGTGCGCTGCACCACCGGGTCGTCCTGGAAGCGGCTGCCGTCGTAGGCGGCGCAGCGTTTGCGCATGTAGGGCAGGTAGTCGGCGATCGCCGCCTCGCCGATGCCGAGCGCGACGCTCGCCAGCGAGTAGGCGAAACACACACCGAAGGACAGCTTGTAGGTGTCGGCGGTGAAGCTGCGCGTGCCGGGTTCGTTGAGTTCGATGGCGCGCTGGATGTTGTGCACGTGGCGCGCCGGGACGAAAGCGTCGCGCACCACGATATCCTTGCTGCCGGTGCCGCTCATGCCGGCCGAGCGCCAGGACGAGTCGTCTATCTCGTAGCCATCGCGCGGCACCATGCAGGCCACGCGGTTGAACGAGCCGTCGTCCTGTTCGGCGTCGCAGCCGAGGATCACCCAGGTCGCGTGGTCGCAGCCGCTGGACCACGGCCAGCGCCCTTCCAGGCGATAACCGCCGGACACGCGGCGCGCCTTGCCGAAAGGCGCATAGGAGGACGAGAAGCGCACCTCGGGGTCGTCACGCCACAGGGCTTGCGCGACCGCCGGGTCGATGAGGCCCGCCTCCCAGTTGTGGATGCCGAGCACCGACAGCACCCAGGCGCTGGACGGGCAGCCGCGGGCGAGGATGGTGACCACTTCGAAAAACTCGGTCGGCCACATCTCGTAGCCGCCGTAGAGGGCGGGCTGCAGGATGCGGAAGAAGCCGGCGCCCTCGAACGCTTCGATGGTCGCGGCCGGCACGCTGGCCTGGCGTTCGCAGTCGGCGGCGCGCTCGCGCAGCACCGGCACCAGCGCATGGGCGCGGCGCCGCAGTTCATCGCCCGTAGGCACGGCGGTGATGGATTGGACTCGTGTGTTCATGCGTCTCCCCTCGCGAACGTCGTGGTGAGGAGCAGCTTAAGGAAGCCATGAAATTGTTCAATTTGATACTTTCAATATCTAGTATCATCGAAACTCATTCATGCACAGGCAAGCGCCATGGCCACCACCCTGCGCAACCTCGATCTGAACCTGCTGCGCGTGTTCGACGTGCTGTGGACCGAGCGCAGCGTCAGCGTCGCCGCGCGACGCCTGTCGCGCACGCAGTCCGCCGTCAGCCTCGCGCTCGAACGGCTGCGCCAGGCCTTCGACGATCCCTTGTTTCGCTGGAGCGGTCGCGCCATGCAGCCTACAGCGCGCGCCGAACAGCTCGCGCCGCGCATCCGCGCCATCATCAAGCAGGTGCACGAGACGCTGGAGTCCGGCGTCGATGAGCCGCGCCTCGCGCAGCGCGACTTCACCATCGCCACCGCCGACTACATCGACTGGCTGCTCGGCGGTCAGCTCATGCGGCGCCTGGAGGACGAGGCGCCCAATCTCACGCTGTTCTTCGTCGATGTGAACCCGCGGATGCTGGAGCGCCGCCGCGCGGCCGAGATGGAGTTCTTCATCGTGCCGTCGGGCGCGATCGACGCGGCCGCGCTGCGTTCGGCGCCGCTGTTTCGTGATCGCTACGTGTGTGTCGCCGCGCGCGACAACGCCGAGGTTCACGAAGGGATGGACTTCGAGCACTTCCGCCGCCTGCCGCAGGTCGGCTACACCATCGAACCCAAGCGCCAGTACAGCCACGAGACCCTGCACCTCGATGCGCTGAACGTGCGTTACCGCAACCGCGTGCTGACGCCCCACTACATGGCCATTCCGCTGATCGTCGCCGAGACCCGTGGCGTGGCGGTGATGCAGGAGCGCCTTGCGCGCTTCATGGCCGAGCGCGTGCCGCTCAAACTCGTCACACCGCCGATCGCCTACCCGGATCTCGAGCTCGAGCTCTATTGGCATCCGCAATACGACGACGATGCGACCCATCGCTGGCTGCGCGAGACGGTAGTGGAAGTCGCGGCAAGGCTGCCGCCGCTGCCAGCGCGTAGCGCGCCGCGCAAGCCGCGCGCCGCGCCTAGCCGCCGTAGCGGCGCAGGAGGCCGAGGGCGCGCACGGTGAGATCGCCCTCGGGAATCAGTTTGCAGGCGAGGCAGATGCCGGCCGCGAGATCTTCTTCACTGACCTGGGCACGGCTCATTTTCTGGGTGCGATAGCGCGTGCCGTCCACCACCTGCACGCGGCATATACCGCAGCCGCCGCCACGGCAGCCCACCGGAATGCCGCGGCGGCCTAGCCTTTCCATGGCCGCCAGCACGTTCTGACCGTCCTTGCACGGGAAGGATGCGCCGTCTTCCGCCAGCGTGATGAGGAACTCCGTGCCCGTGCCCACGGTTTAGAACTTCTTGAACAGCGCGCTGCGGCGCGCCGGCGTCGCGGCATCGGCAGCGGTGAAGAAGTGCTCCATGAAGATGTGTTCTTCGAACAGGCGGCCGCGCATGAGGCTGGTGAGGCAGGCGTCGATCATCGGCGGCGGACCGCACAAATAGGCTTTCAGGCCGGCGAAGCGCGCGTCGAAGAGGCGCTCGGCGACTTCGTGCACGTGACCGCGCTCCCCCATCCAGCCATCGTCGGGCGTGCCATCGGACAGCGCCGGCACGTAGCGAAAGTGGGGATGGTGTTGCGCCAGCGTTTCGAACAGCGCCTGGTCATACAGCTCGCCGCGATTGCGCACGCCATGGATGAGCGTGATGGCGCGTTGGTCGCCGGTCTCCAGCAGGTCGAGAATCATCGACTTCGGGCTCGACACGCCCGAGCCGCCGGCCAGCAGCAAGACCGGCCCGGGCGCTGACTTGCGGATGAAGAACCGCCCGAGCGGCGCGGTGAAGGTGAGCTCGTCGCCGCAACGCAGGCGCTCGTGCAGGTAAGTCGTGCCGGCGCCGCCCTCGAGCCTGCGCACGTGCAACTCGATGTCGCGCCGCGCCGACGGCGCGCTCGCAATCGAGAACGCACGCGGCTGGTCCAGCCCGGGAACATGGAGGTTCAAGTACTGGCCGGCCTGGAAGGACAGCGCGCCGTCTTCGAGCGCGAGACCGATGAGCTTGACGGTGGGCGTGAGATCCTCGATGCGCGACACGCGCGCACGATGGTCGCCGACCGCCAAGCGCTCGGCGTCCGGCTCCTCATCGACATCGGCCTCGATGGTGACGTCCGAGCACAGCGTTGCGCAGCAGGCCAGCGCCCGGCCTTCGTCGCGCTCGACGTCCATGAGCGCGAACGACGAGGCGTGATGATGCTCCACTTCGCCATCCAGCACCGTCACCTTGCAGGTGCCACACAGGCCGTGATTGCAGGCATAGGGCAGGTAGATGCCGGCGCGCAGCGCGCCATCGAGCATGGTCTGGCCGTCCTCGATTTCGAGCGTCTCGCCGAGCGGCTCGATGGTCAGTTGGTAGCCCACGGCGTGGCGCTGCGCTCAGTAGCCGAGGCCGTTGAGACCGTCGAGGCCGGGCGCGTGAAACTCGATATAGCTCATGTGGCCGACGCCGTTGTCGGCGATGGACTTGTCGAAGTCGGGCTGCCACGGCGCCTTGTCGAGCTTCCAGGCGCAGCGCGCGAAGTCCAGCGCCGCGCAGTCGGGGTGGGCGGCATAGTCGGGCTTCAGCATCTGTTCGAGGAAGTCGCCGAGCCGCATCGCGGTCGCTACGCGGTAGGCCGACGGACAGGCGAACATCAAATGCTTTTCCCAACGCACGTAGATGTTGATGTCGCCGCCGTACTGTTCTACGCGGTTCTCCGAGAGATATTCGTAGCGCTCGCCGAGATACCGGGTGCTCATCGATGCCCCCTCACGCCGCGTTGGCCGGCTTGGTCTTGTGTGCTTCCTGCCAGGCGTCCCAGTTCTTCTGATCGGGCGAACCGCGGTACTCGCCGGTATCGACATCGCGTTCGAGATGCAGCCAGGCCGCGTATTCGAAGATGTCGCGCGCGCCGCCCGCCTCGCCGCGATAGATCTGCTGCGGCGGGATCAGCGCCTGCACGTATTTCATCGGCTCGTGATTGAAGATGTCGGCGCAGCCGTCGGAACAGCAATGGTGCCGGGTGCCGGCCGCCTCGACGATGCGCACGCTCTGGGTCAGCGGATCGTCAGGCTCGGTGTAGAAACATCGGGATCTGGCACACCTGGCACACCATCGGCAGGCGATTGTTGTAATAACGCTCGCCGCGCTGTTCGCGTTCACGCAGGAACAGGAGGCGCGGTTTGTACAGCGTGTCGAAGGTCGCGCCGTATTTGTCGCTGAGCCAGGCGATTTCCTCGTCGTCCGGCACCCAGGTATGCAGGCTGAGCGCATTGCCGTATTGATAGAGCACCGTCCACATCTCGTGGGTCAGACGCTGCTTTTCCTTGGCCGCGACTTCGTGGTGCCTGGGCAGGCGGATGCCGTAGCGGCCGAGATCGTGAAACAGCGCCGCGCCGTTCTCTTCCCAGTAGATGCCCCAGGCCTCGGCCCATGACATGACCTTCTTCGGCAGCATGTAGTCCATCATGGTGCCGACCAGGCCCAGCAGCCGGTAACCGCGCCAGAACCATTTATCCAGCCAGCCTTGCACGATCGGCACGTTGTCCTCGTGCTGCTGCAGCATGAACTTCACCACCTCGAGGCCGAGGGTCATGTGCCGCGATTCATCGGACTGCGCCGAAAAACCGAAAGTGGTGGTGGCCATGTCGCCGTTATAGGCGGCGCCCGACACGAAGGGCATGAACAGCAGGTTGGTCAGCACGTATTCGAAGGCAAACGAGATCGAGGTGACGAACTCGAACGGGCCGGCCGTCATCGCGTCCTCGAAGAAGCTCTTGGGGATGGACAGGTACCAGGCGCGATCGCGCATGTGCGCGAAGCCGTGAAAGCCGTTGAAGAACTTGTTGTAGTGGCTGAACGCGTGCAGCTGGGTCTGGGCGTGACGCAGTTCATCGATGGACTGCATCTGGCAGGCGATGCGCGCGCCGGCGCCGCGAAACGCGCGCCCGGCATGGGCGAAGCCGCGATGGGCGGCGTATTCCAGCGGCGTGATGCCCTGCAGCCACAGCTTCACCGCCGACAGGTAGCGCGCGTCGGAAATATTCAGCTGGCCGTTGTTCTGCTGGAAGGCGTCGAGGATGGCGTAGAGCTTGCGCTCCTTCTCCGACTGGTATTTCCAGTAGGCATCCATGGTCAGACGGAAGGGATCGGCCCACGCGTCCCAGTCCTTGATCTTGATGCCTTCGTACTGGTCGTAGGAAACACCGCGCCCATCGGCTGGTAGGTCGTTTCCCAGTCCAGGCCGCGCGTCAGCAGTGCGTAGCGTTCCTTGAGTCCGAGCTTCTTGGCCATGATCTATTCCCGTGTGCGCGTGACGTGGACGCGGCGGCCGCTCAGGCCTGCCAGTACAACACGAACTCGTCGTCGTCCTCGTCGATGTTGCCGCCGAGGGAGATGAGATTGATGTGGATTTCCTGCAGGTCGAATTCGCGACCCAGCGCCGCTTCGACCGACTCGCGCCGGATCACGAGGCGCGAAGGGCAATCGATCTTGACCATGCCCGGCGATTCGTTGAGCACCGCCGCCGGGTTGTCGGCGAGGATGGCGGTGATGATGGGCTGCGCCTCGGCGTTGTTCTGCAGGGAGATGAAGACTTTGTCGGCCATGGTTCAAGCCTCGAGGGCAAAGCCGAGACGCGCGACGCGCGCGCGCAGGGCGCTGTCGAGCGCGGCCACCTCGGCCGCACCGTCGCCGTCGAAGGCGTAGTCCGCGAGCGGCAGCAGCGCCTGCGCGACGTCGCCCAGCCAGCGCGCGGTCCAGCCCTGCAGCAAGGCGCGATTGTCGGCCGCCTCGGCGGCGGCGGTCTTCAGCACCGCGTCCACCCAGCGACTCGATTCGGCGTACCAGTCGACCATGAATTCCGACAGCATCGAGAACACCGCCCCCCCTTGCTGGATGAGGCGCGCGTCGAAACGCTCGAACACCAGCGGATGCACCAGTCCATCGATGACGAGGTTCTGCGCCACGAACAGTTCGAACCAGTCGCGCGTCACCATCGAGTTCTCGACCACGCGCCGCAGCGGCTGCCACATCACGTCGCTCATCCACGCCGCCTTGGCGACGTCGAGCAAGGTCGGGTCGTTGTCGCCGAGCATCAGGCCGGCGCGCGACAGGTACTGCGCAACACCGAGTTCATCCATCATGTGCATGCCGGCCGCCGAGGTCAGCGGCCCGCCGTGACCGTAGGCGCAGATATAGGAATTGTTGGTATTGGCCGCCCACGCGACATGACGCATGGGCAGCACGAAACGCGTGATGCGCTCGCGCCATTGCGGCGTCAGCGCCGCCAGCAGGCCGCGCTTCTCGACGAAGTCGAAATTGCGTTCCTGGAACCTGTTGCCGGCCGCGCTGTATGGTCCAGGTGCCGTAGTAGTACTGGCGCGGGTCGACGAGATCGTCGAAGTCCTTCATCACCACGGCGGTGCGGCGCGGGTCGTACAGCGCGTGGCTTTGGTCCCAGGTCGGGCGGTAGTGGAAATTCACGTTCGGCTGCAGGCCCCAGACCGCTTCCTGGTAGCGCGTGGCGGGCTTGTCGCCGCCGAGCTTGTCGGCGATGTGATCGAAGGTGCGACGCAGCGGCTCGACGTGGGTGGTCTTGAGATCAATCGACACGGTTTTGCTCCTCGTGCTCGTCGTCCGCCTGCCAGCGTCGCGACGCGGCATCGACCGCGCGCGCTTCGGCCGGCGTCAAGTGCACCACCTGGTGACGGGCGCAGAATTCGGCGAAGGCCGCCGGCGGCAGTGTCATTTCGAGGTACAACGTCGGGTCGCCGATGGAGAACTGGAACTCGGTGTAGCCGCGATGATTGGCGCGTGTCACGCGCACGTAATGGCGCGGCGCGGCGTGGCGGGCGCAGCGCCGGGCCCGGCTTGCATCGGTGTCACTTGCGCCATCGTCATGCGCCTCGCCCGCGCATCTCGTCAGCGTTGCATGGTCGCGCTATAGCCCCAGCGCGTGGGTCAATAGCCCTGACGACGACTTGCCGCCGACCGACTTCACGTAGCCGACCACGATCGGCGGGAATTGCGCGACCGAGTCCCGGTTCATGCCGAGCTGTGAGAAGGCCGGCGCCAGCGCCTGCACGGCCTGCAGCTTGTCGCCCACCGCGGTGCCCGCGAGCAATGCGCCGGCCGCGCCGACGCCGCTCTGCCCACCGGCATTGCCGGCCAGGGCGCCGGCCGCGACGCCGGCGAGTCCGCCCTGCGCGCCCGGTACCGCACCGCCCACGGAAGCCGCCAGCTTGTCGCGCGCCGCGCCCTTGAGCGCGTCGGTCGGCGACACCGGCTGACCGAGCGCAGCCGCCGCCAGCGCGCCCGTCGTCGAACCACCGCCCGCCGCCGCCGCGAGGCTGCCGGCGGGAGCACCACCGGCGGCTGCGGCCGCCAAGGTGCCGGCCGTCGAACGACCACCGGCCGCCGCCGCCAGCGCGCCGACCGAGGTACCCGCGCCCGCCGCGCCGGCGAGCGCCGCGCCCTGGGCCAGCCCGCCCCCCGGTGTCGTCGTCGCCGACGCCTGTTCGCCCGGCAGGAAGGCGGGCGCGGCGCCGAGATAGGCGCTCATGCCCGGCACCACCGCGTTCAACTTCTGGAAGTTCTCGGGCGTCATCTGCGGGCAACGCGGCGATGACGGCCGCGAGCATGATGCGGCGAATGGAACGTGATGCGACATGACGAACTCCCTTCTCGATGGCAATGATCGGCGATGATGGCCCATCCTCAGCCGGGATGATAGCCACGGCGGACGACTTACGCGACGCCGGCCATCGAACCTTTCAGCCGCAGCGGAGAATCGCCACATGCCCGGTCCCCGCACGGCGCCCGTGCCATCGACCTGACGTCGATGATCCCGGTTTGCCCGCGACCATGATGCTGGCTGACCAAGGCGCGGGAAGCCATCAAGGTCGAGAATCCTGACGGCGGTGATTACGTGCAATGCGCCGGCAACCGGCGCGGTGACTTCTCGGCCGCCTTCTCAACAACAACCGTAAATAAGCGTTTACCGGCGCTCGATCTGAAAGACCTGCGCGGCGCGGCGCTGCTGCTGGAACCGCGCGCGGCGCGGATGTGTTCGTGCAGAATTTCCGGCCCGGCGTCATCGAACGTACGGGCCTGGGTGAAGCGGTGGTGCGTGCGGCGCGCCTCCGACATCGTACGTGTCCATCGCCGGCTTCGGCTTCGATGGCCCCTTTACGCGTCGCGACCGGTCTACGACCCTTGATCCAGGCGCTGTCGGGACTCGCCACCGCAGGTTCCGGCTCGACGAAGCGCGGCCGCGCCTCGGTGCACCCGCCATCGTGCCGGACAAGGTCAGCGCCCTGATGGCGCAGGCGATCATTACCGCCGCGCTGCTCGCGCGCGCCGCGGCGCGCCCGGCTGGACGTGCGCTGTCGATGCTCGACGCGATTGTCGCTTTCTGTGGCAGTCCGACATGGGCAGCCAGAGACCGGTCGGCGCCGACATTCCGCAACAGGCGGCGGCGAGTTTCATCGATCCAGCTCTATGACACCGCCAGCGGCCATATCAAGTGGCGGTGATGCCGTCGGATAGAGGAATGGCGCGCCACTCACCCGCGCCCCGACACGCCCTGCGTGGCTGACGATCCCGCGCTTCGCCACGCCGGCCCTGCGGGATCGTATTATCGACGGCTCGCGCTCATCCAGGAACGACTGCGTAGCCACAGCGCCGAATACGGCTGGCGCCTCGAAGCGGAAGGCGCCTTGCGCGCCGGTGTTGACGCGCAACCAGATGATTCAACACCCGCAGGTGCTGGCCAACGATCCGCTGCAGGATGCCGAACACCCGCAGGTTGGCGCGCTGCGCCAGTGGCCTGCGGCGCGCTTTCGGTCACGCCCTGGGCGACATACGCCGTGGCGCGCCGCGCCTCGGCGAGGATACGCAGGCGTTGCTGAGGAATTGGGATTTGACGACGAGCGAGTGGGGGCCTTGGCCCAGGCAGAGCGGTCAGGAGCGCGTGAGAGGCAGAAATGATTGTGGTCCGACTGAAGTCGACCTGCACAATAAACCGCCGGATTACTTGATATCGAGCGTCTTCAGGCCGGTCTGGCTGCGCGAAGTGCTGGCCAAGCTTGACCATGTTTCGTCGGTGAGGCCGAGCGCCTTGACCTGCATGCCCATGATCGGCAGGATTGCGGCGCCCGTCGCGATAGTTCTTCGTGGCGACTGCACGATAGTCGGCGTGGGGACCGGCCAGCACCGAGTAGTCGGCGCCAGCGGCTTGTCACCCTTCGCCATTGGCAGGCGGCACAGGCCTGGAGCTGGTGTCGTCGAAGTCATGCCGTTGCCGGCGGGGGGCGGCCGCTTGTCTGGCGCTGGCGAGATTGGTGAACGCGGCCAGGCCGAGCGCACAGACGAAAGAGAAAATCATTTGGTGTTCATGCGTGGTACTCCGGCGACCTTATTGACCGACTACTTGTTGCGGTAGCTTTCGATGTAAGCGCCGATGTCGGCCATGTCCTGATCGCTCAGGTTGGCCGCGTTCGCATGCATGGTGTCGTGCTGACGGCCGCCATCGCGGTATTGCTTGAGCGCGACTCGATGTACTTGCCACTCTGTCCGCCCAGCATCGGCACGATAGCTGGGGATACACATTGAAATAGCCCGCACGGCATGGCAGCCCAGGCAGGTTTCCGCCTTTGCGTCCGGCCGCCGCATCGCCATCGGCAACGCGCTGGCGGAGCCGGGCAGCAGCAGGACGGCGGTGAAGACCCGAGCTCTTTCGCAAATTCATCAGGTCCCTCTGCCGGCGCCGACGCCAGCGACGGTAGCCATCACGGCGCACCGTGACAGTCTTGTGTTGTTTGATCTGACTGGCGCGTGGCGCGCCGCTGAGTGACAGCGTGGGGCGGCGGCCGTCGCCGGCACCGCCGAGCCACCCCACGACACCGTCCATCTCGACGCCAGCAGGTACCCCATACCCGCAGCCGCCATCCGCGCGTGGCCACGAGGGCAGTCTGCGCGAACGCGCGAATACTACCAGACCCGCCTGCCGAGTGGAAGCTGAGGCGCATTCGCATCGACGGTGCGGGCCACGCGTGCTTTCCATTACCATCGCTGGACATGTCGATCATTGCCATCCATCGCGGCGCCGTCGCGCGCCTGTGTCTGTTGCTGCTGGTGCTGGGTGTCGCGGCGTGTGGCCAGGGCAAGCATGACGACAGCTATTTCCCGCTCGAGCCCGGCAGCCGCTGGCAGTATCGCGTCGAGCGCACCACCATGGATGGCCGCCGCGAACTGCGTCACGCCTTGTCGGTGCTGGACCCGCTCGCCAATCAGCCGGCCGATCTGCGCGTGCGCGCGACGCTCGACGGGCAACGCTATCTTTATCGCATCAACGACGACGGCACATGGCGCGTCGGCGTCGAGCGCAGCCGTGGTCCGCGCGCCGCCGACGACGACCAACCACAAATGGTCATGCTGCTGCATCCGGCGCTTGCGCAAGAGTGGAAGGCCGCAGCGCCACCGCCGTGCTGAGAGCTCGGCGGCGCCGTGGAGACGCTGTTCCGCGTGCAGGTGCCGCTGGTAATGCGCTTCCGCGTCGCGGCGCTCGACGCAGTTGCCAGCACGCCGGCTGGCGACTTCGAGCGCTGCCTGCTGCTCGAAGGCCAGGGCCAGGCCGACAGCGATCCGGCAACGGCGTCGGCGCCACGCACACTCGAAGCGACGACGCGTGGAGCGGCATGCGCCGGGCGTCGGCCTGTGCGGAGGGAACGCCACTGAACAGACCAGCGCCAAGGGTCCCAAGCGGGCCTGCTGGTGATGGAACCCGACGATTGGAGTCGGCCCCGATCGCGGCCTGATCCGGCGCGGCGGACGACGCCTGTCGACACCCAGCAGCATTGCGCTGACCGCTGAAAATGATTAACGTTGCGCCCTGGTTTTATGACCTGTCTTGCCGGGAAACGTGGATAATACGTGACGTCGAAGCAATGCGCGCGACACGGACAAGAGGTGGTTAACGGCCAACGCAAAGAAGAAATCTTCCGCCAAGCAGAAGGCAAGCCCACGTGCCCCGGTAAAGAAGAAGACGCCGGCGTCGAAACCAGGCAAGAAGGCTGCGCCTGCCAAGGCGGCGGCCAAGAAAGCACCGGCCAAGAAGGCTGTCGCGAAAAAAAGCTCTATTAGGCGCTGGTCAAGAAGGCCGCCCCGCCCCACACGCCAGCCAAACCATGAAAGGCAGCGAAGAAGGTCGTCGCCAAAGCGGCGCCCAGGCCCGCCGCCGAGCCAAGCCCGCAGTGACCACGGTCCGCGCCGCCGAAAAGCCGCGCCGGCCAAGACGCCTGCGCCCAAGACCTGCTCCGAAGCCCGTTATGAAGAAGCCCGAATTGCCGAAGGCGGCAGCGCCACTAAGCCCGTCGCCGCGCCCCCGCTCCCGCTGCGGCACCGGCGCTGGCCAAGGCCGCCAAGAAAGTTACCCCTGCCAAAGAGACCCGCGTGCGCAAGAAAGCCAGCGACACCGATACCCCGCCTGCCCAGGTGGCGCGCCGCGACCGCGATAGGCCAAGGCCCCGACGCATGAGCCGAAGCAAGCCGCCGCGCGCCCGCAGGATCAATCTCGACGAAGTTGGTTGCGCCGCCGGCTACGCGTCGAGCAAGGACGCAGAGTATACGAACCCCATGCAGCTCCTGTATTTCCGCAACAAGCTGCAACTGGCGCGACGGATTGACCGCCGAATCACAGGAAACCCCTCGATCATCTGGTGTTCCGAGATCCGCGACGTCGGCGACGAAGCTGGAATTGCGCCAGCCGCGAGTCGGACTAACATCCTCGGAATTGGCACGCGCGATCGTTACCGCAAGCTGCTCAAGAAGATCGACGACGCCACTGGCTCATCGAAGAACGGCTGCCATGGGTCTCGGGCGGAAGAGACCGGTGAAGACATCGGTCCGCGCGCTTCGAGGCGTCCGATCGCTACGCCCACGGTCGACGCGCGGTGGAACGCCGCGAGTTCTCCCAGAAGCTGTTTCGCGACGATCGTTGAGTTCGGTCGCGACGCCCCGTCGCGCCGAAATTGCCGCCACGCGTCGCGGCCATGGCAACGAGCAGGATGCGGTATAGTACGGTCGAGTGACGATATCCGCGTGACACTTCGTCAGTCGGCTGACAGCAGCGGCGGTATAAAGAAGCGGCGGAGCAAACATACTTGTCGTCGAAGATCAGCGCGCGGTCGCGCGCCCTCCTGCGCTGGCGCCTGCGCGGGCTCGGTCACGAGTCGGTCGGCATCGCCAAAGACGGCAACGAGGGGCGATAGAACGCGCGCGCGAACTGCGTCCCGATCTGATCCTGATGGACATCCGTCCTCGGCGATGGCATGACGGCATCGTAGCCGAACACCGCATCCGCACCCAGTACGACATCCCGGTGGGTAAGCCGCTGTCGGCTACGCCGACCGCGATCGGATCCGATCGAGCGAGTGACACCCTGCCCCGCCGGCTTCATCAACAAGCCGTTCACCACCAAGGACCTGCTGACCACCATCAACCTCGCCCTGCACAAGCAGGAAGAGGCGTCAGCAGGATGAGGTCGGCAACCGCGAGGGCAAGGACCAGGAAGGATCCATCACCGCCGATCGCGACGCCTGCATCACTTTCAACAATCGTCGTGCCGAACGCCTGACTGGCCGACGCGTGACGCGCTGGTCGGCCAGCAACGCAGCTAACATTCCCTCGCGACGCTGTAACGAGTTGAAACGCCAACGATGCTAGCGCGGTTAAACGCACCTTCAAACTCAATGCCGAACAGGCGGTGCTGGCCGACGACACCAGCGCGGCAACGACACCTTGAAGCCCTCACCGACGCCCGCGGCCAGTAAGCCTTCATGTCGCGCTGCGTACGAGCGAATCGACCACCCGCGCGAGCCCCCGCCGCGCCGTCAAGAAGCCAGCAATGCGCTGTGCGCTTCAGGGTTCGATTAGCGTTGATGGCTACTGTGCCGGTCGACAAGCAGTCGAAGCTGCTGCTTACGTCACACCTGATGGCCGACGAGATCCCTGAAACCACGCCACGGTGTCAGTGACGCGCGGCCACCTGCGTGCGACCAGCGACCACGACCACGCGCCAGCCTGTGCGGCGTGGTGCGCGCGTGGCGCGGTCAGCAACAGGCGCCCGACGGTCACGAGCGAGATCTGGGTAACATCCGCGCCGAGTATCGATCGCCGCGTGATCCCCGTGGCCACGCCGGTGCCGGGCTGACGGTAACGTGACGGTCGCGCTGCTGGTGTTCGAATCACCCGCTGGGCTTCGGCCATTGTCGGCCTGTGTGCTGCAGCAGATCTTACGGGCCTACGCGCGCCGAAATCGTTGGTGCAGGCACTCGCCAGCGGCCAGCCCGAAGAGTGGTCGCGCATGTCATCGGCATCGCGGTCAACACTGCGCGCACCTATCTCAAGCACATCTTCATCTCGTTTGGCGCCAAGCGGCAGTCGGAACCTGTCCACCGTCGAAACCGGTCCGGGCCGCACCGCCGCCTTGCTCGAAGATCCGCATCAGGCTTGCTGCCCGCCGCCGGCGTCTCTGATCTCGCGCGGTCGCCGTTCTGTTAATCGTTCTGCGTCCAACGCCGTGGACGGCGTTGCATTCATCAAAGGAGTTTGGATATGGATATCCTTTCACGCCTCGGCGCCTGCGCGCCGGTCTTTCCGGCCTGTGTCTCGCCCCCATGCTCCGCCGTGCATGCCAGCACGCTGGTGGCGTTCAGCTTTTCGACGATGCCGCCGGTGTGGTCTGACGCCGCGCTCCCGCACGCTCGCCGCGGCCTCGCCAGTGCGTATTCGAGCGACGATCCGG